>NZ_CAWUDP010000127.1:0-25249 GCF_963920835.1 Scytonema sp. PCC 10023 | reverse complement strand
CCAGGAGGAGTCACACCACCAGGAGGAGTCACACCACCAGGAGGAGTCACACCACCAGGAGGAGTCTCGCCACCGGGAGGAGTCACACCACCAGGAGGAGTCACACCACCAGGAGGAGTCACACCACCGGGAGGAGTCACACCACCAGGAGGAGTCACACCACCAGGAGGAGTTTCGCTTCCAGGAGGAGTCACACTTCCAGGAGGAGTCACACTTCCAGGAGGAGTTTCGCTTCCCGGTGGTGGTGCTACAGCTACCCTATCTGGAGAATCATCTCCACCTCCACCGCCAAAAAGAAAAGGTAGAGCAATTAAGGGAATACCGCCGAGAACCCAGAATGGGAACCCACCACCTCCGCCTTGTGTCACGACCTCACCAGCTACAGGAGGGGGAACAATCTCCTGGCTAAGCACTTCTCCCTCGGGCAATACTGGAACTGCCCCTACAAAAACATCTCCTGGAAGACCTTGCCCGATGATGTCGTCAAACTCCGAAGGAATACCAGCATTTGGACGGTTGTACTCCGCTCCATCTGGGGAGAATGGTTTGGAGAGGACTTCGAGGAGATTTCCTTCAAGTTGCCTCTCATTGCCACTATTCAACGCACGCAACCCTTCAGAGGCGTTACTCGCATAAAACTGCTTGACGTCTGCTGGCAAATCCTGAGACTGAATCTGCTGCTTGAGGTTAGGGATTTTTGCGGCTTCTTCCAACAGCAAACGCCCATAAGAGTATTTCAAGTTCAACAAGCCACTACGGGGATCAAGTGAGTTCCCAGATCCCTCTGGAGCCCAGTAAAAGTTTTTGGTAACCTGTCCTAAACCTGGTTGAGGCGTCCGACTCACTGTTTGCCCAAGAAGATACCGATATCCATCTACCATATAAGGATTGTCGTTTTGCCAGAAGGAGGCGTACGGTACCTGAGAAAGATTGGGATTGTTTCCGTAGAAAGAAGCGAAATTTTGGTAGTTTTGCTGCCCACCAGCCGCTCGTATCAGTAACTCTTGGTAGCTAGGTCCGCCGTTGGATTCCACTAATTGCTGGAGTACTGTTGCAGTCTTGTTACAGCCAGCACCACCTCCCACACCACATCCAGGAATGACTCGCATTTGACTCAAAGAACGTCCTGACATCTGATACTGGAGATAGTTTGATTCCAGTCCTGGTTGGACACCATAGCGCCCAATACTGAGCTGAGCAAAAGCCTGCTGAGGTGCAGTCAGAATTGCCGCTGCATAGGATGAGAAGGCAATTAGGGTTTTTGTGATACGCGACTTAAACAAGGTGAACCTCCAAGAAACAAGGGTGTAGGCAGTTGGAAACAAATTACTTGAAAATTAAAAATATAAGTGAAAATACTTTTTCGACTTTATAATTGACTTTTGAAAGACTCTCTCGAAGAAATTCAATCTCAGAGACTAGAGAGGAACTTAAGTTCTGAGGCGAATTGATGTTACTCGTGATTGCTCTACCCTTAAGTGTTCCTTCTTTAACAGGGTGGTATAAAACGACTGCACGATTTGCTTGCTCTAACAAATACCCTCTACGTAATATTGCTACCTTCTTTTGCTTCACCGGCGAAATGAAGGATTCCAGATATCTTTCGATACTTTGATAAATACTTTGACGATTCTCTTGATGAGGAATGGCAGCAAACGCAGACACGGAGAGAGTGAATGCGCTCAGCAAATCAATCTTGACATTCATGAGGCTTGTGACGGTAGATGACTCAATAGCGTTACGGCGTTAACCGTTGGAATTTTAAGACGGCTTTTTGAGATTTAATGTTTCTTAAGAAAAAATGCTGAAGTTGTCAAATCTTGACAAGATAAAGTAATCGTTGGTATTATGTCAGATGAAACACACTTTTGATTTATAAACGAAAGCAAAACCTCGCAAGTTTGCAATAAATGCCAGAATATGCTTAAAATTGGTGTATTTGATGTTGAAATTGCTGATTAGCAGTTGTGATTGTTGTATTTAAGCATATGACGTTACCGACAAACTAGGGTTTTAGATTTCTTTTATTTTGAGGGAAAAAAAGTAGATGCACCCTCGAAAAAAGCCTTCAGTTGGGTATAGTAGTAGATTTACAGGCTTTTACTATTTTAACTGAACCTTGTTTTATTTGTAACAGTAAGTAATATCATCGAGCTTCTAACTTAGGGATGATCATACTTGCTTACCTTAGGATGACCTGTAGAATTGCGAGCCAAACAGGTTATTCTGTCTGTTTGAACATAAACTGCGCTAAGTGTATAAAATACACAGTAATTTAACAAGACTGTAATAACAACTCTATCAGTGCAAATATAGTTATTGTTTATGCACTTCCTTCTAGAGATAGAATGTTTATTGCCGAAAATTTATTTATTGCTGAAAATTTACAATCAACTTTAAAAATTTTTGCTTACATTGAATTTAATCATCTCGCTTTTCACTATCCATGGTGAAATACTTTATGGTATCTCCAGTCGAACTTTCTTATTTAGATAAAAACATAAATCTATCTGAAAAAGTTTTTCAAAATTTTCAGCAGACGAAAGATTTGGTTAACCACAGCGTTAACTCTTTAACTCAATCAGCAAAAGCTTTTGGGGAGTCTTGGAAGCAAACAGCAACTCAAGCCACCAGTCAAGCTGTTGATACAGTGACGACAAACTTTGGGCAAGCTAAAGCTTCTTTACAAGAAACATTGGAATCTGCCCAACAAGTAAAGAGTACAACATCGGCGGTTCAAACAGCTATTTCTTCTTCGGTGGTTGATTGGTTTGAGCAACACCCTACACTTATGCGGTTGGTTCAAATTTTTGGTTGGGCGGTTAACCATCCAATCATCAGTTTAGTGATTCTGCTTTTCGCTCTTGCGATCGCTTGCAGTCTGCTCAAGGCAATTGGTCGTATAATTGAATCAGCTAGTTTGTCACTTTTGCAAGTTCCTTTCAAATTACTTCAAGCTTTTGTGAAGATTAGCTTTTTATTATTTACCAAAGTGAGTAGCTTGGCTGTTAAACAACTGACCGATACGAAAACAAGTGAGAATATTCCAACTTTACTGCCTGTAGCCTCTCCACAAATTCACAAGGATAAGCAGCAAAGATTGGTAAGAATTTCTACTCGACTGGAGGAAATTCAAAAAGAACAGAATCAACTTTTACAAGAAGCAGCAGCAATTTTGGCTTCAGAAAAAATTGATGTGGAAGTATCGTTTAAGCAGTATGCGGAGTTGGGGGTAAACTTAGATAATACTTAATCACTTTGAAAGTTTATAACGTCTTTAGTACTCCTTTACTTAAGTGAGGTAAAGTATACTTGTACACTTGCTTTTTCTTTTGTTGCTGAAAAATCATAAGCAGGAAAAGTAACACATTTTGAATGGGAAAACTTAAAAATTATTAAAACTTCACACTATTTAAAATTTTGCTATTTTTAAAAGCAGGTAGGAGACAGATGGGCGAAAATTTCGTCCAGCTCCATAGTGACTTATTGGCAAAGCCGGAATTGCTCAACCAGCAAACAGCTTGGGCATCTTGCCCTGCCAGGATACCTGAGCGGGGAAGATTTGCCTGAAAAAATAAATACATAGGTAGAGCAAAAATTCCGCAATGGCACCATAGTCAAAAACCCACCCGACGAAACTAAATTGAGATAGAGGTAGATCGCAATGAATCCAGACAACAAGATATCGCCAGCTTTCGAGCCGTTTCTTGCCGAGATGGGGCAGGATGACAAACGGGATGCAATTGTGATCTACAAAGCACCGCCTTTTGAAGGTTTACCGCCACGGGGTCGTCTGCGCGAACTCAAAAGCAGGATCTTTCAGGTTCAACAGCAGGCGGCGATTAAAGTAGCTGCAGAAATTTTTGAGGATTATCACGAAGCGAGTCAAGACCTTGGGTATCATGATGAACCTTTAGCGGTTTCTACCATCGGTTCTGGCGCATTACCAATGGCGACGGTTGAAGTGACTCCCAAGACTTTAGAAGCCTTGGTGGAACAACCGAATATCGTTGCTATTTTGCCCAATCAAAAAATTCATCTGATCCAACCTCGAAAAATTGATTATTCGGAGCTATTTGCCGAGGAAAACAAAGACAAAGTCACCTGGGGTTTGAAACAGCTTGAGATTCCTAAATTATGGGAGACAACCACAGGTGAGAACATCAATGTGGCGGTGCTAGATACAGGCGTGTATGCAGCCCATCCAGCACTCGACAAACGAGTCCAAGAGTTTGTGGTCATTGATCCCCTTGGTAGGCGGATTGAAGCCTCTCCAGCTTTTGACTGCGGACAGCACGGTACTCATGTTTGTGGCACAATCGGTGGAGGAAAGACTCCAAAAGGTCTCTCTATTGGCGTTGCACCGCAAACTAATCTGTTAGTTGCTGGCGTGCTGATCGGAGATACAACTTTGCGAACCTTGTTGGAAGGTATTTCTTGGGCGATCGAAAGAGGGGCAGATATTATCAATATGTCTCTCGGTTTAAGTTATTACGAACCATTGTTTGCTGAGGTACTTGACATACTGGTGAAGCAGTATGGTATTTTACCTGTAGTAGCGATCGGCAATGAAAACCACGGTAATACGAGCTCACCTGGTAATGCTCATAATGCCTTCAGTGTGGGTGCAATAGAAAAACTGCCAGACAACAAGGTTGATGTCGCATTCTTCAGTAGCGGGGCTAGCCTCGTGTTTCCTGGAGACGAGCCAAATGGTGTGGTAACAAAGCCAGACGTTGTTGCCCCGGGTGCTCAGGTTTATTCCTGTATACCGCCGACGAAAACAGCTCACGGAACCTACGAATACAACTATATGGATGGCACTTCTATGGCAACTCCCCATGTTGCAGGTGTTGCAGCTTTATTAATGGCAGCTAAGCCAACAGCAGCTGTAACAGATATCATTGATGTATTGAAGGAAACGGCAAAACATCCAGCGGGAAATGGTCGTCGCCCCGATAACCGATGGGGTTGGGGTTTACTCCAACCCCTGGAAGCGTTAAGTGCTCTTAGTAGTTGAGGGCAACCAGGGGATTGCATCATGTACCATAACAAAACACTTAGCAAAAACAAGATCAGTTCTGAGTTTGCGTGTCGGCTCAATAATTTAGCGCCTCAACAGAAGGTTTGCATCATCGTATTCTTGAAGCTAGAGAATCTTGACAAGCCGATGTCACGGCAGTCCCGTATTGAACGCAAAGCCGCTATAGAAGGGATACGCAACTCAGCTAAGCAAGCTCTAGAGTACATACACAAAATCATACAGGACTTCGGAGGCAAACAGTTAGCCGATAGTCCTGATGCACTAGGCTCAATTCCTGTTGAAATCTCTGCTGCTGGTGTGGAAGCTCTTGCTGAATCCGACGCAGTTAAGGCGGTGGTAGAGGAACAGGAAATTGTTGCTGCAAACGACACCAACAGATTCTATCTTCAAAGTTTTGAGTGCTAAAGAAAGCAACCCCTGTTTCGCCTTGTACCTGTAGCAAATAGCTTCAGGTATTAGTTTTTATTATAAACGCTCTGAGAAATTTTCAAAGCGAACAGGAGACAATTTGGTAATAATTTCGTCTTCCATTCCAAAGACCCAATCAGCAAAGCGCTGTGCTAAGGGTGGCACAATCACAAGGGGATTACTGAAACCAGAAAAAACATAAACGCCTTCGCATTCTGGGATAAGACCAATCAAGGGGAGTGCATCATTACTAAATGACACCAAACAATGATGCCAAGTTCCTGGTAAGTTGCCTAGTTTAGGCAAAATTTTTCTAATGCTTGCTCGTAACGCTGCTTCGCTTTGTTCTAAGTTTACATTGGCGTGAGGATCGCTTTTGGCGCGGCTCACTTGACCAAAGCGAAAGCTACCATCTCGGAATTGAACTGCGCCTGCATCTATGATAGGTGGTACTAGCTCAAGACCTGGTTGTTCCCATAATTGATCATTTTTAGTGGAATCTGCTTCTAATTGGAACCGTTTAAGATTTGCTGGCATAACTAAGGTACGCAGTTGCACATCCACCATAGGTGGAGTTTCAATCATTTCTGCGTGGGTGAAATACAGCTTGGTAGAAATGCCAGATGATTTCAGGAGGTGCCGGCTGAGTCCACCAGCACAGACTACAGTATTATCACCGTAGTATATATCTTTTGTTGTCTTAACTTTCTTTTGCAGTATTTGTAAAACTTGGGTAATCTCCATTTCACCGCCGCCACGCACAAACGCATCAATGTAAGCTTGGGCGGTTTTTTCAGGCTGGATATGACCGTGTTTGACAGTTAAAGCACCTGCAAGATCCTCCTGGTTTAACAGTGGTTCTAATTCACAGGCTTCTTTTATACTAAGTAATTTGGGAGGAATCGCAAAACGAGTATACGACGCCGCCACATCTGCTGGATCAGTATCGGCGGAAATCGTCAACAATAAGTCTAACTCCCGAAACTCAGTATCGGCGTCCAACTCTTGGGACAAAATGCGGTGACGTGCGCGTCCTTCGTCACATAGTTGGCGAGTCAGTGGAGTAGTACCAGACCAAAAGGCTAAACCACCATAACTATAACGAGTTGCGTTATCTGGCGTTGCATATTGCTCTAACAAAAGGACTTTACAACCTTTTTTCGCCAGTTCGTAGGCGATCGCAGCACCCGTAATCCCAGCACCAACAACAATCCAGTCGTAGGTTTTCATTGAATATCTTTAATTCATCTTTACTTAGAGGCTCAAAAGATATTTTCCCTCTTTGGTGCTACCCCAACCAATTTGATTTTAAGATTGTCATGCTAGCGCAACTACTTTCCAACAGTATACGTGATGACCTTTCTATTTGAATAGCGATTTGATGGAGCACCTGGACGTCTACCTTCGGTAGGTACAACCTGTGAGCCTGGTGTTGATAGTAAAGTTAAACTACGTGATGATTCTGGTGCTGCTACTCTCGCTTCACCCGTTCTCAACGCGATTAAAGTGACATTTGCTTGATTATTAAAAGAGTATTTCACAGAACCACGAATAAAAGTGCTAGCAAATTTTTGATTTCCTTCAAAATTAGAATCTTTGAATTCAGTGCTGAACGTCACATTTTCGCTTTTCTGACTTTTCAAAAAATTATCTTTTCCAGAACTGTTTAAATTTCCGGAAACAGAAAAGAATACTAAACGACTTTTTTTTATCCTGTTCGGTTCAGATAATAAATTGGTAAGAAAGTCTTTGAGCTTTCTTTCAGGTACATCAGAAGTGTCGTATAAAGAAAACGAAATATCTCTAACTGCACTAACACTCTCTATCCGTTGTGGAGCATATATCGATGTTTCTAAGTCTAAAGCCGACGTGAAATTGAAAGACAAATTTTTACCAGCATCTACAAAGAAATTACCAACAATAATTGCATGAGTTTCTGCGAATCCAAAATAATTTTTATTTTCACCAATAGCTGAACTAGTAGAAAAAGTCAATGCTTCTGTCTCGCCGGTTTCTACGACTGCATCATTGTGAACAGTCGCCGTAGTACCATCCGCAGAAGCTGAGGTATTCGCCTGATTGTCACTATCAACAGAGGAAAACTTTTGACTAAAGTTTGTTAAGAATAAATCACCATAAGACAGGGCAAAAGTAACAGACTGACTGGGTGACACTGAGGGCGCAGAAGTAGCTATGCTTGGAGTTGGCATTATAAAAAACCTCTTCGTAAGTTTCTGATTGAGCTTGACACAAATTATAGAAATTCCCTCAAGCTGAGTCTAGCTAATTTGACTGACTCGTTGGGCATAACCAAAATCTACACACTGCACTATTTAATTTTCGGAATTCTCAGGATGATTTTGCCGTATTTACAGCGATTTTCTCTAAGAACATTGCTTACCAATCTCTCAAATATTTACCACATAAGCTTTTATGGGCAATGCTCAGCTAAAGATTTGTGGTCTAATCATAAGAATCAGCGCTGTATATGAAATTTTTCCTAGCCTCCCTTGCTTAAAGGATGTTTGAGAAGTATCAAATATTTTACTTGATCCCCCCTTTGCCCCCCTTAAAAAGGGGGGTAAAAGTCCCCCTTTTTAAGGGGGATTTAGGGGGATCATCGATAAATTTTGGTACAATACGACACTTTCCAAACATCCTTTTAGGATCTTGAGGTGAGTGCCTTTTGAGCCAGAATAGAGTAAATTGAGTTCTGAGTACATCCCCTTTGACTCAATCCTCAACAGTTAACTTGATGGTCTTGGCTTCCAAAGAGCGCCCTAAAATATTTTCTCTCAATCTATCTTTGTTGGCTATAGCCAGTAATGCCAAAAATAACAGTAAAGCTAAACTCGTTGAAGGTTCAGGTGCTGTTACTCTCGCTTGACTTCTCCGTATTGCGATTAAAGTGACATTAGCTGAATTCCCAAAATAGCGTTGGAAAGAACCCGCAAAAGAAGCTTTAGCAAATTCTTGATTTCCTCCAGAAATAACATCCTTAAAATTATTGCTTAAGTTAATATCTTGGCTATTTTGACTGAGAATAAAATCATCGCCAAGAGTGCTGACATTCCCAACAATAGAAAAGAAGGAAAAAGGGTTTCTGTTAATACTGCTTGGGTTATCTAACAAATTAGCAATAAAGCCTGGAAGAGCTTTTTCAGGTATATCTGAAGTATCGAATAGAGAGAAAGCAATGTCTCCATTAGCTTGGGCATTTTCTGCTGGAGGTGCATCTATTTCTGTTCCTAGGTTTAGAAAAGAGGAGAAGTTGAAAGCAAAAGTTTGACCAGCACCTATATCAAAATTGCCAATAATTTCTGAATCAGTTTTTACGAATCCTGTGTAATTTCTACCCTCACCACTTACTGAGCTTACAACATCAGTAAATACTTCTTGCGGAAAATTTGTTGTATCTACTACTGGATTATTTTCTAACTCTACAAAATCATCCTTCCCCAAGGTAATAGCTTCAGTCTCAGCATTATTGTCACTATTAAATTCTGTGAAAAGAACTCCACTAAAATTTGTAAAACTTAAATCTCCGTCAGAAAAAGCAAAAGTTGCAGCCTGGCTGGGTAAGCTGAAGAGTACAGAAGTCGCGACTAATGGAGTAAACAGGAGTGAAAACCGCTTGGCAAATCCCAGATATTGCTTCATAAGATTTTCTTATGTATGATTGACTTGATGCTCTACCTTGCTCACTTAACTCACTTGTTAAGTAATTAAGAAAATATACAAAAGCAATGACCACAATTCCGTAATTTTCAGGCTGCTTTTTAATTCTGACTCCTGACTCCTGACTCCTGAGTTCTAGTATATGTCGCCTGCAAACGGCTTAAAAGATACTCTCCTGCAAGAATAGGCGGATAAATGGGTAATTTATCCCTTTGACAGCTTTCTAGACAAACAATTTCTGTATCATCATTAGGATGACAGAAAAATGCTACAGAATATCTAGACTGCTTTACCGTATCATCATTAGGAATCATCACCCGATGCTTTGTTGAGCAAAACACATGGTTTGTCCAGCGTTCCATTAAATCGCCAGTGTTGACTATCACAGTATCAGGAATTGGTGAAGCTGCAATCCACTCACCTGACGCTGTTCGTACTTCCAATCCCCCAACTTCATTTTGAAACAGCAAGGTGATGCTGCCATAGTCGGAATGTTCACCAGCGCGAACCTGTTTTAGTTTAGGTGGCTGCGACAAAGGTGGATAATGCAGCAGTCGCAAGGTATGATTTTGCTGGTTATGGTTTTTGGCAAAAAAATCTTCTGGCAATTCTAAAGCCAAAGCAAATGCTTGCAACACCTTGTTAGCAAGTTCTGTGCAAGCGTTGTAGAAGGTGAGAATGTCAGGGTTGTTTACAGGGGAAGCTGAGGCAGCGAATATAGGAGATAATTTATCTGTTATATCTATATCTGTTGGCTTTTGTTTACCAATATTAAACGCTTCTTTCAAGTCTCCTAAGTTGTTAGGGTTAAGACGTTCTCTCTCAATCCCAACGTAACCTTGATTGCTAAATTCATCACTCCAAGCTAACTGCTGCTTCAGCGCTAAAGGTAAATCAAAAAAGTCTTTGCTTTGTTTAAGTACTTGGTTAATTAAGTCGTTAGATAGACTTGTATTTTTTAAATACATGAATCCAATTTCATGGCAAGCTTGATAGATTTGTTGAACTACAGTTTGCCTAGCTGTTGCATCACCACTATTGAAGAGAGAAAAATCAATGACTGGAATCTTAGCCATAGTATTTTGTTATTTGTTGTTAGAGTTGATTTATAAAGTAAATCTTAAGTAGGGGAGGCAAAAAGCGGTGTGGATGTTCCT
Organism: Scytonema sp. PCC 10023; assembly: GCF_963920835.1. Lineage (NCBI taxonomy): Bacteria > Bacillati > Cyanobacteriota > Cyanophyceae > Nostocales > Scytonemataceae > Scytonema > Scytonema sp. PCC 10023. Next base: position 14,962 of record NZ_CAWUDP010000127.1, on the reverse strand, counting down.
CCCGCTTTATTGCCGTTGCGTTACGGCTTTAGCAAGGGCGCACCATGTTAGGGACTTCCAATTAAAAAAATCTCCAATTTGTAGTACTCTCCAAAACAATGGTGGGTTACGGCGCAATGCAAGTCCTGTATGTAAAACTTCAACTGTTGTGCGCCTAACCCACCCTACAGAATGGATAATTTATTTTTTGGTACTCCCTTATATGGCGGTGTGTTAGGCGCTTTTCACATGTTTGTCGTTACAAATCATATCGAGCATGGTGCGCCTAACACACCCTACAAGAATTTTATTTATACTTGATCAAATTTATACTTGATCAATGACCTCTTAGTTATTTGAGCATGACTAATGACTATATTCAATTTTAAATTTTGAATTGATTGGCGGAGGAATTAAATTTGCTCAATATTCTACAAGTAGAGACAGACGAACAGAAAAGGCATATTCGTGAATTGTTTTGGGAATATTTGAACTCGGCTAACTTGATGTTTAGCCGTAAATTTGACATCAGTTTTGATGTGAATGCATTTTTAGAGCAAGATATGGCGAAACTTCAACAATTTGCACCACCACAAGGAAGATTGCTGCTAGGAGAATATGAAACCAAGATAGCAGGTTGTGCTTGCTTGCGAAAAATTGGTGAGGATGTAGGCGAGATTAAAAGGATGTATGTCAAACCAGAGTTTCGGAGAAAAGGGATAGGTCGGTCTTTATTACAAGGTATTATCCATGAAGCTAGGCAGATAGGCTATTCAAAAATCCGCTTGGATACTGCCCCTTTTGCAAAGGAAGCACAGGCGCTTTATCGTAGCCTTGGATTTCAAGATATTGCGGCGTATGCTGAAAGTGAAATTCCTGAAAAATATCGTCCGTCTTGGGTATTTATGGAGTTAGTTATCAAAATCTATTAACAATACCTTCGGCAAGATTAGAAGAGTATTGAAGTACACCTTTCCAACTGCTTACCTCAGATCTTGCACCCTTCGGGTATCTCCTATGCCTGCGGCACGCCTTCGGCGAACGGAGACGCTATGCGAACGCCAGTCCCCTAGGTTGGGAAACCCGCCTGCTTTCTCTGGGCTCACCATTCTCAACAAGAGCCAGAGGCTCTAATATCTCGTTACCAGGTTGAACCTGGTAACGAGGGTTTGGAGGCTTCGCCTCCTGACTGTTGCAACTCTTGCAAGATCTCAGTTACTCAGCAATCACAACGCGATCGCGTCCTTGAGTTTTAGCTTGGTAAAGTGCTGCATCTGCTGCTCGGGTCACAGTGCAATTACAGCAGAATTCAGAACTCAGAAGTAAAATTTGCTTCTTTTCTTGCTTTTAGACAACAGCGTTGTACTTCATTTACTTGGAAGGTGCTGTATGTTATTTACAGTTGTGCCGTTTTGCCATTGCTTGATTGACATCTTGCGCCTATCCGTAGAAACCACGATGAATTAAAAAGTTATGACAGAAAAATCACTTGTTATTATAAGCTTTTTATTGAATAGAAACCACTTTGCGCTTAATACTTAGTGCTGAAATAACATTAAACTTTTCAGGTGCAAGATGTGAACTGATATACTTTTTAGCTCATCTGCTCTTGTTAATGATTGCGCGTAGCGCAGTGCTATGTAGGGCGATCGCATTTAGTCTAGTGTAGTAAGCGCTTTAGCGCTAAAGCGCTTACTACAAGCGTTTCACGTCAATTTGCATTTGTTTGCCACATACTAAGAAACCCGGTTCTTTGAAAAACCAGGTTTCTGATGAAAATTTTGACTAGATCACACATTAAACCGGAACAACATCACATCGCCTTCTTGCACGATGTACTCTTTTCCTTCACTGCGAACTAACCCTTTCTCCTTAGCAGCATTCATCGAACCAGACGCGACTAAATCATTATAAGCAACCGTTTCAGCACGAATAAATCCGCGTTCAAAATCACTGTGAATCACCCCTGCTGCTTGTGGCGCGGACATCCCAGCGTGAATAGTCCAAGCGCGGGTTTCTTTTTCTCCACTGGTGAAGTATGTACGCAAACCTAACAGGGTATAAGTAGCACGAATTAACGATTTTAAACCGCCTTCTTCTACACCTAAAGATGCTAAGAATTCACCCCTTTCTTCTTCTGGCAGTTCAATTAATTCTGATTCAACTTGGGCAGAAACTATCACAACTTGTGCATTTTCAGCGGCTGCAATTGGTCGCACTTTTTCCACGTATTCATTACCCGTTGCTAAGTCATCTTCTGACACGTTAGCAGCATAGATAATCGGCTTAACAGTGAGCAGTTCCAGTGGTTTAATAATCTCGGCTTCTTCTTCGGTCAAACTAACTTGCCGCACTGATTTACCTTCATTTAATGCAGCAGCTAATTTTTCCAGCAATGCTAATTCGATCTGTCCTTCTTTGCTCGTACGGGCTTGTTTGCGCGTGCGTTCTATCCGCCGTTCAATTTGTGCCAAATCGGCTAAACCAAGCTCTAAATTGATGATTTCAATATCTCGCGCTGGATCAACTGAACCGGCAACGTGGATAATGTCGTCATTCTCAAAACAACGCACCACATGCACGATCGCATCAACTTCCCGGATGTGGGACAGAAATTGGTTACCCAGTCCCTCACCCTTACTAGCGCCCTTAACCAAACCGGCAATATCTACAAACTCAACACGCGCCGGAACAATTTGTTTCGCGGAGGAAATCTTCGCTAAAACATTTAACCGCTCATCCGGCACAGAGACAACGCCGACATTCGGTTCAATCGTGCAAAAAGGAAAATTGGCTGCTTCTGCCTTGGCGTTAGCAACCAAGGCATTAAACAAAGTAGATTTTCCAACGTTAGGGAGTCCGACAATTCCGGCTCGTAGCATTTTAAATTTGAAATTTTGGAGTTTGTACCAAACGTTATCTTAAAACTACCTGCAAAGAGTTTCAAACAGGTCCCGGCACTGTTTGAGGAATTGGTGCTGGAACCGTCTGGGGAATGGGACTCGGTACAGGTTCCGGTACTGGTGCTGGAACTGGTTCAGGCGCGGGACTAGGTATGGGTTCCGGTACAGGTCCTGGTATAGGTTGGGGAATGCTTGGTGTCGGTGATGGATCAGGATTTGGAATCTGTGGCTCAGGTAAAGGACCAGGAGAGGGATAAATCATGGTAAGTCTACTTAAATCATGCGACTTTTCCAAGCTAGATGACAACAGACGCTGCCGACATCTCCCCATATGGCTATTCTATTTATGTCTTTCGTTGCAATCTCTGATGGAGATTTACACTGAATCATCTGCGTTCTCTGTTGCCTTAGGCGGTTCATTTCACCAAAATGCTCAATCAAAACCAAACACCCTTATTAGACACTCTAAAAGCTTGTGCAGAACGTCCTCATGCTCCGTTTTACACCCCAGGACATAAGCGAGGACAAGGAATTTCTCAATCCTTGGCTGATTTTTTTGGCAAAGCTACATTCCGCGCCGACTTACCAGAACTAGCAGAATTAGATAATCTCTTTGCACCCGAAAGCGTTATCCAACAAGCGCAACAACTGGCAGCCGAAGCATTTGGTGCTACACAGACTTGGTTTCTTGTCAATGGTTCCACATGCGGAATTGAGGCGGCAATTCTCGCTACCTGTGGCAGTGGAGATAAAATTATTTTGCCTCGCAATGTCCATTCCTCAGCCATAGCAGGCTTAATTCTCTCTGGCGCTATCCCAATTTTTGTGAATCCAGAATATGACCCAGTTTTAGATATTGCCCACAGTATCACGCCTAGCGCCGTACAAGCAGCACTGGAACAGCATCCCGACGCGAAAGCGGTGTTTATGGTTTACCCCACATATTACGGTGTTTGTGGAGATGTGAAGGCGATCGCCTCTGTTGCCCATCAATACAATATCCCCTTACTTGTAGACGAAGCACACGGCGCACACTTCGCCTTTCATCCCCAACTACCCACCCCAGCGTTAGCTGCTGGTGCTGATTTATCTGTACAATCCATTCATAAAACACTGGGAGCGTTAACTCAAGCGTCAATGCTGCACATTCAAGGTGACAGGATAGATGGCGATTGGGCAAGGCACACGCTAGGCGATTGGGCAAAGCCCACGCTACGCGATCGCATCAGTAAAGCATTGCAACTCGTACAATCTACCAGTCCCAGTTATTTACTCTTAGCTTCCCTAGATGCAGCACGTCAACAGATGGCACTGCACGGTAAAGAGTTGATGTCTCGCACATTGCAACTAGCGGATGAAGCAAGAACCCGAATCAGTCAAATTCCTGGGTTATCGGTTTTGGATATCTTCCCTAGCTCTACAAACCTAACCCCCCCTAACCCCCCTTCCCTAATAGGGAAGGGGGAATATTTTAGCCCCTCCCCTACTAGGGGAGGGGTTGGGGAGAGGTTTACTTTAGACAGAACACGATTAACCGTCACCGTTTCTGGCTTAGGTTTAACTGGATTTGCCGCCGAAGAAATTCTCGATCAACAGCTAGGTGTAACAGCAGAATTCGCTTCGCTACAACATCTCACTTTTATCATTAGTTTGGGCAACACCCAGGAGGATATTGAGCAGTTGGTGCAAGCTTTTACTATCCTTGCTAAGATGACCCCACCCCCTGCCCCCTGCCCGCAAGCGGGGAGGGGGTTTGGAAGCGGGGTTTTCAAAACGCCGCTTGTATGGGATGATTTTTTTAGGATGGCAAATTGCGTGCCTATTTCTCCTCGTGAAGCATTTTTTGCTGCAACAGAAACATTACCCATCCAAGAAAGTACGGAACGCATTTGTGCTGAAATCGTTTGTCCTTATCCTCCGGGAATTCCTGTGTTGATGCCCGGTGAAATTATTACTCATGCTGCTTTAGAATACTTGCAACAGATTCAGTTGATGGGTGGATTTATCAGCGGTTGTGCGGATAGTAGCTTAAAGACACTCAAGGTTGTCACGGTCAAACATTGATCAGCGATGAAAACCGCTGCAACGATTTATTATGCCGCGCCAACGCCAATCGAGTTGAACAATCGCCTTCTGTTCAGCCTGCTTCAAGTAAACTCTGAAGCTGACAATCTACCCTCTACTGGCTCATACTCATCTTCCAGCAACCAAAGTTCTGCTTCTTTGTAAGTTGAACCAGAAAACACAGACTTATAACCTTGAGCCGGATCGTAGATAGAGCAGTAACCCTCACGATCACCCAACAACAGCAACACATAAGGGGGACATAGCGATGGGTCAATCCAAACTTCACTAAACTCCCAATCACTCTTGAGTCGGTCGGGTGCGGGGGATGACGTGGTATTGGTTGTTTGCATCGATTTTTACCTCACCATAGTAGAGTGGAGTGCGATCGCCTTCGGGGGAAATCCGGTAGCCAATTGGCTCTGGAAAGAATAGACCATAGCGGTCATATCCTCGAATATTACCTGTAAATTCTCCTTTTTCAATAATCGCTTGAGCAACTTGATTTAGGGTCGCTTCGTCGTTGAAAATATGTGCGGCACGTCCTCGATTAAGTAAGCGTTGCATCTGGCGAGTACCAGGTAGATGTTTGGGAATATGTTGAGGATCAAGGACAATTTCACGGTTGATGCCGCTCATCGAGACGTTTTTTCAAGTGTTGCTTCCCCATTATCGGGCAATTGCCCTGCCGACAGCTTCAAAACTCCGCCTTACCGATAACCTTTCCCCTCAACCGCGATCGTTGACGTAGATCAAGATGTTAGTGTCAACGGCGTTCATGCAGCATCTCCCGTGTAAAACGAGGAGCATTCAATGGAATTGGATTTTGCTGCATTCGCTCAACCACGGATTTTAGAAAACGTTGCTTAATTTCTGAATCAGAGATTGGTGGTGACACAACTTGAGGTGATTGAATCAATAATTCAACCTGAGCCCCTTCAGGTAAATTGCAAGGTGTTTGCAGAACGAATGCGCCGTTACGGTAAATTGCTTTAAGAGCGTGGAGCATAAAAGCAGACTCCATGCCGATCAATAGTCGCATCTTCAAGCATAACTGATCGCCCCACAGACGACCTCAAAGCACTGTCCCACAGATTACCTCAAAATAACTTAAGCTTGAGTACCGACAGATAAACTGGAAGTGCCGCTATAAGTGAAAGACGAAGCAGGATAACGATAAAATTGAGCGGCGACATATCAACTGGAAACGTAGCGAAGAGACTTTGCACATCCGCTCCACTACGTTGTTATGCCGTGTTCACAAAGTAGCATCGAAACTACTCTTCTGAATTTTGCTCACACTCTGCGTTGTCATCTCGAATTAATTTTATGAACCTTTCATTACCTTGGATTGAGCAAAAGTCCTTATCTTTTTTTGCTAAATCTTTACATTGTTTTGGAGCAATACAAATAGCTCTTTTTAAATAAGACATTGCTTTGTCAGGCTTCTCACCAAGTAAAGTATAATAGCACGCCTTATCATACCAAGCTCTATAGTAATTAGGCGAAATATCGATGGCTTGATCGAAGCATTTAATTCCTTCTTCCAGTCCTTCTGAACCAGGCTGAAATCTTCTATGTGCAAGCCCTTTATTCACGTATGCAACGAAATAGTAAGGATTAATCTCAATTGTCTTCTCATATTTTTTAATAGCCTCGTGAAATCGTTGATTCGCTTGTTGATCTTGTCCTTCCTTTTCTAGCTTTTGTCCTTGTTTTCTTAGTGCATTACCAATACCAAATAATGCTCTATAGGCATCAGCGTGCTCATCAACTGCTTTGCCATATTGTTCTGCTGCTGCTTCATACTCCTCCAAGCAATAAAGAGCATCGCCTAACTTTATATAGTCATCAACTGTCAAAGATAATAATTCCTTGTTTGATTCGATATGATCCGTTATATCAGATACTAGTTTTCTTAGTCTTTCTTGTATTTTACGGTCAGTTTGTTCTTGGAAAAAGACTTCTTCCGGTGGAATGAACATTGATAGTTCTTCAACTATTCTACTTTTTTCCAATTCAGCCTTTAACTTGCTATCCAAACCGGTTATATCTTGGAGAAGATGTTGAATATTAACATCATTATTTATATATTTTTCTACTTCTGATTTGACTGCTACATCTAGTCTTTGTTCTACGTCTTTCTTTACGTCAGCTTTTAGTTGATCAATTACACTTTGTCGTAAAAGCCATACAGAAATACCTATTAAGAATATCGCAAAATTGTATTGGGTAAAAAACCTGTTATAGGAGCGATCTACTTCTTTTTCGACATAATCTCTCACTTCTGTCTTTAAACTACTCTCTCTAGGATTGAACATCAGATACAGGTTAGCTCCAGATGTCCCAAGCACTATAGACAGATAAATAACAATGGAAGCAGATAGTAATATTTTCATCAGAATTTTCATGATAATACGTGAAAATGCTGAACAAAAATACTACAGGAAAGTTTTTTTCTTTATGTAAATATTTAAAATTCTTAATTTTCAGTAAACAAAAGTCCTGTCCAGCTATTCGAGCCGCAATCATACTCAAGCCCAATCACACCTTCACCAGCCGTTCCGATGCAGTGAAGTGTTGGGCTACTGCCAACTTACGAGAAGAAGCGCTCATAATCGTCGTGGCTACCGATCCACAACCATGTGACTGTATCACTTTCTAGTACTCCAAGTGCTCGATAACCCCGCGTTACTCTCACAGACCAAATATCTTCCTAGCTATTGATACACTTGAAATGCAAAGACGGATGAAATGGATTCTGTGCCCATAATCGATAAGCTTTCCTGGCACTTTGTCTGACATCATCACTTAAACGCCGATATTCAACCCAAAATGAGGGAAGCACGGCGGACTTCATAACTGATCGTAGTCCAGTGTAGTCGCTTTCCGTTACATAAGACCTATTCATAACTACTCACAATTAGACAAGTCTACTCATGTGTAGCTTGATGCTTACTTCCTGCTTCATCCTGGCAACGTCGGCGTTAACCAGTCCACAGGCGCGAGAACGGTCTAACTGACCGCTATATGTATCGAAGAGAAGTTAAAAAACTTCTGTTTGAGGCGCTACTAACGACCCTCTGTCTATGGAGCCTGCACTTCGCCTGTGGCACGTTTATCAAACGCCAGTCTATGCTGGAAGGTTTATCCTCTGACGGCACGGTAGTTAACCGTTACTATTAAGTGGAATTTTAGCATCTTTTTCGCGATACCTACTCAAAATTGACTAGTTATGAAAAGAAATTTGTAGGAATTAAGTTACAGTTTCACACCCCTCAGCAATTTCTTGTTTGGCGCGTTGTGCAGCAGCTACGAGTTTTTGCTGCGTTCTCTCGAAGGATTTGCTCCATTGAATTTCATCTTGTAACTCATTGATGTACTCTCGAAGGTGGTCTGCAACTTGATCCTGTACATCAACAGGTAAAGACTCCATCATCTTTACTACTGTAGTGATTGCTGGGGACGACATAGTGTGCTGCTTTGATGCGACATTCTGTTTTTAAAGCTAGCACCAATTGCCGCCTGAGTGTTCAACCAACGCGATTGTTAGACGGCATTATCTTGTGGTTCCGAACCATTGCGAACACGCTCAAGAAATTCAGGATAGTTTTCCAAGTCCTCTAAAGACTGTAAAGGTGGCATTTCAACCCAGTTAGCCTCTGCATGTAACTTGTCCACATACGCATAAAATGCTTCTTGATCATCACGATGAGCTAAAACATAGGCATGTAACTCTTTCTGACTCATTGCCTGAAAGTTAGGTTTGCTCATTGCACATACCTCCATCTGCCATTCGGATATATCTCAATGATATTCTCCTCACCTGCTAAGAAGAACACATTCCCTGTTCGCTGATCTATACGAACCACATTAATGGGCAAGTAAAGCTTAGTAAACCAGCAGCACAAAATAAAGCACTGCGTCTTTTGTTCCGGCGTAGGAATAATTCTCGCTCCTCATTACCTCTCATCGGGCAGAGTATAGCACCTTCCGTAGCCTGTTTCTGTAGAAGTCTTTTGGCTCTAACGTAGTGTTAGCCTGCTGGTAGATACCGTAACATAGAACCAAATACTAAATATTGGATCTGATTGATGAACCCGCCGAAATCTGGTGAAGTATGGCTGGTAGATTTAGGACTTGCAGTGAACCAACTCGCTTTGGGAGCATATCTCACAGCCTAATACTGCGTTCAACTGCCTAAATAAACACACGTCGGCTTATTTTTCCACATTATCTCAGGCAGTGTATGGTGGCGCGTAGTCTTCAATACCTACCGATTGAGACTAGGATCAACCTTCTTCAGGTAATCCCGAAAGACTTGATGTGCAGTTTTGTGGTCACCTTTTGTGGTCAAATTGCACAGCCACCATATAGGTCTACTCTGATAACATCTCGGTCTATCCGTTGCAATTAACTGACCAAAGTGTTCACAATTCCAACCGGGAACAGTGTATTCCCAATCAGCAAAAACATAAAGAGCCTGTTTGAGCCGCTCAATTGTTTGCTCAGGTTCAAAAGCAATGCAGTCAATTCCAACAACAAATTTTGCCTCTTTTCTCTCGAATGGACATAACCCACGACCTGTATCAAAAATGTGTGTATCTGACAAACCAATCCCGTAATGCCAAAACGGATCAGGTGGATTCTGCCAATTGAGTAAACGCCCATATCGGCTACTTGAGGGGACAACAAAACGCTCGACCTCTTTTATTCTCTTTTCGATTTGTTCTATGGATAACGACATACGTGAAGGCAAATTTACTAGCTACTGCTGCGTGTCAGTTCAATGAGAATATCTCAACTTACGATTGCCAGCAAGACATTACAAACTTAACAATGATTTCTACCCATGTTTTATCCCTTCGGGATAGCTTCGCTTCACGCACCCAATTCCATCTCTTACTGTGCGATCGCCAGCTGATTTTCTTCAATCACCTCATACCCATTCGCCAACTGTGCGATCGCCTTGTCAATCAAATCTATACCTTGCTGCACAGTTTCAATCACGCTCAACTTTCCACGTAAGTCAGCAGCACCAGCGAAACCTTTCGCATACCAAGTCATATGCTTACGTGCTTGACGCACACCTCTATCACCCTTGTATTCGTACAAAGCTTGTAAATGTTCCTTCGCACATTCCAAAAGCTGAATTGGAGTTGGTGGTGGTAACTGTTCTCCTGTTTTCAAGAAGTAATCAACTTCTCCCACCAAAAACGGATAACCCAAAGTCCCGCGCGAACACATGATCCCATCCGCGCCAGTTTGTTCCAAACACTTCACCGCCGCCTCAACCGAGAAAATATCTCCATTACCAATCACTGGAATATCAAGAATTTCCTTAACGCGGGCAATCCATTCCCAGCGGGCATTGCCATTGTACCCTTGGGCGCGAGTACGTCCATGCACGGTAATCATTTGCGCCCCCGCATCCTGCATTCGCTTGGCAAAGTCGAGAATGGTAATTTCCTTGTCGTTCCAACCGATACGGGTTTTTACTGTTACAGGGACATCAACCGCCTTCACAACTTCCCTAACTATTGCCTCTGCGACTTCCGGCTGACGCAACAGCGAAGAACCACCACCATTTTTGGTAATTTTATTTACCGGACAACCCATATTAATATCAACGGTATCAGCCCCTTCTTCAACCGCCTTTACCGCTGCTTCTGCCAGAAAATCTGGGCGACAGTCAAACAACTGAATACTAATTGGTCGCTCGTTACGGTCTACCTCCATGATTTTGGGCAACTGCTTCACATAGTGCAACCCTGTTGCATTCACCATCTCCGTGTACATCATCGACTCAGGTGCATAACGACGCACCAGCCGACGAAATACCATATCCGTCACCCCAGACAAAGGCGACTGGAGAACCCGACTTTTCACCTCAAAAGAACCAATTTTTAGAGGAGTCGAAAGTCTAGCTTTTAGATCAGGAGACAGCGTAAGCATATATCATGTCGAGGCACATAAGCTTTTCTATTGTACTCAGGGGATTAGCGACTAGGGATTAGAAATAGGAAAGATGTAGCCAGAATATCATTTTTTAGTCTGATTCTTTTGCCAATCGCTATCAATAGCCGCCATTCTCGATTCCCTAAAGACGGCAAACACCACATTGTCGATACGGTTCACCCGAATTACTCCTAGTATTAATTCTCATACATTAGACAAAGAAAGTGAAAGCAATTCAGTCCATGAAGAAACAAGAAGAACAAACAAAAAAAATTTTGCAGCATAACCGCCCTAAGCAAGGTTCGGAAAACCACCCTTCATGGACTGGCTACACAGGCTCAGTATATATATCAGCAGTAAGTAAAACCAAAGGTATTCATGCTGAACTGGCTGCTTTCTAAATCCAGTTAGTTCAATAATTTCGCCCTTTATACTCTCATTCATTCATTTGTAGTTATACGGAGCCAGCACCTACAATGGCAAAAGTAGTTGGAATTGACTTAGGTACGACAAACTCCTGCGTGGCAGTTATGGAAGGTGGTAAACCCACAGTTATAGCCAACGCAGAAGGTTTTCGGACAACGCCTTCAGTCGTCGCCTTTGCAAAAAATGGCGATCGCTTGGTTGGTCAAATCGCCAAACGCCAGGCGGTGATGAACCCCGAAAACACTTTTTATTCTGTAAAACGTTTCATTGGACGCAAGTTCGACGAAATTACCCACGAAGCTACTGAAGTTTCTTACAAAGTACTACGTGACAGCAACGGTAACGTTAAAGTTGATTGTCCGCAAGTCGGCAAACCTTTTGCTCCCGAAGAAATTTCCGCACAGGTTCTGCGCAAGCTGGTAGAAGATGCAAGCAAGTACATCGGTGAAACCGTAACTCAAGCCGTGATCACCGTTCCTGCATACTTCAACGACTCTCAACGGCAAGCAACCAAAGACGCTGGTAAGATTGCCGGTATTGAAGTTCTACGGATTATCAACGAGCCTACCGCTGCTTCTCTGGCATACGGCTTTGATAAGAAGAGCAACGAAACCATCCTCGTGTTTGACCTTGGTGGTGGTACCTTCGACGTATCCATCCTGGAAGTTGGCGACGGTGTGTTTGAAGTGTTAGCAACCTCTGGTGATACTCACCTTGGTGGTGACGACTTCGACAAGAAGATCGTTGATTTCTTAGCTGAACAGTTCAGAAAAGACGAAGGGATCGACCTGCGCAAAGACAAACAAGCCTTACAGCGTTTGACTGAAGCCGCAGAAAAAGCGAAAATTGAACTTTCCAGCGTCACCCAAGCGGAAATCAACCTGCCATTTATTACCGCTACCCAGGATGGTCCCAAGCACCTGGATACAACGCTGACTCGCGCCAAGTTTGAAGAACTCTGCTCCGACTTAATTGACCGTTGCCGAGTTCCCGTTGAGAACGCGCTACGCGATGCTAAATTAAGCAAGAACGATATTGATGAAGTTGTATTGGTTGGTGGTTCTACCCGCATTCCCGCAGTACAACAAATCGTGAAGCAGGTGTTGGGTAAAGACCCCAACCAAAGCGTCAACCCCGATGAAGTTGTAGCAGTTGGTGCAGCGATTCAAGCTGGTGTGCTTGGTGGTGATGTTACTGGTATCTTGCTGTTAGACGTAACTCCGCTGTCCTTGGGTGTGGAAACCTTGGGTGGCGTCATGACCAAGATTATTCCTCGCAACACCACAATTCCTACCAAGAAGTCAGAAGTCTTCTCCACCGCTGTGGATGGTCAAACCAACGTGGAAATTCACGTCCTCCAAGGCGAACGCGAGATGTCAAACGACAACAAGAGCTTGGGTACCTTCCGTCTCGATGGTATTCCCCCAGCACCACGCGGTGTCCCTCAAATCGAAGTGATTTTCGATATTGACGCTAACGGTATTCTCAACGTTACCGCTAAGGACAAAGGTACTGGTAAGGAGCAGTCTATCAGTATTACTGGCGCTTCTACCCTCGATAAGACTGAAGTCGAGCGGATGGTGAACGAAGCTGAGAAAAACGCCTCAGTTGACAGAGAACGTCGTGAGAAAATTGACCGCAAGAACCAAGCCGACTCGTTGACATACCAAGCCGAGAAGCAGCTGCAAGAATTGGGCGACAAAGTCCCCGCAGCTGATAAGACCAAGGTAGAAGGTTTGGTGAAAGACCTGCGCGAAGCCGTTTCCAAGGAAGACGACGAGCAGATCAAGAAGCTCACACCAGAATTGCAACAAGCGCTCTTTGCTGTTGGTAGCAATATTTATCAACAAGCAGGTGGTGGCGATGGTTCTGCTCCTGGTGGTGGTCCTGACACCTCTGGTGGTGGCGCTTCTTCCTCCTCCACTGGCGGTGCTGATGATGTGATTGACGCTGATTTCACTGAATCTAAGTAGTTATTGGTTCGGTGGGCGATGCCCACCCTACAATCCAAATCCCCCATCCAGAATGATTCTTGGGTGGGAATTTTTTTTGCAAAGATAGGGTGTAATACCTGAGAGTTTGCAAGAGTTGCAACAGTGAGGAGGGGAAGCCTCCAAACCCTCGTTACCAGGTTCAACCTGGTAACGAGATATTAGAGCCTCTGGCTCTTGTTAGGTGCAAGATCTGAGATACCAAGTTGGGATAGATAGTATTGTTTCATATTAAGCAAAACCCAGTATAGCTAAGTCTTAGGTAAGATTCTTCCCAAGGCGTGAGAATGACAAACACAGGCAATTTGGTATAAGGGTGTGGAAGCGTGATTTGTACCTCAAGTATGGTGAGTTAGTCCTAACTCTTTTCTATATTGGGCTTGTATTGCAAACAAGAATCGTCATTTGATTCAGCAACACTCACTTATTCATTCAAAACTTGCGGAAAATGCCATACCCACAAGCTCCCTGGACACTTCAAGGCTACGCGATCGTAACTGGACATCTCATAAATATTGACCGAGTGCGTCACCTGATTCCCTCAGAGTTAGAAATTATTTCTGTATTTCCTGGTAAAACTGTTGGTGGCGTATATTTATCCTATTACGGATCTGGCTCGGTGCTGGAGTACAGCGAATTGATTGTTATTCCTGCTGCGGTGGGTTATCAAGGAAAAATCGGTGGATGGGTTTCTCATATTTATGTAGATAATCCTGATTCGGTAGCTGGTGGTCGAGAGGTTTGGGGACTACCGAAGGAATTAGCTGAATTTACTTGGGAAAGAGGAGAACGTGTCACTGTTCGCCAAGGAAACCGGACATTGTGTAGTCTGAACTATAAGCAGCAAAGCTTCGCATGGCGACAGTGGTTAGGCGGATCTAGTTTCAGTGCAAAGGATACAAATTTGCTGAACTTCTCTGCTGAATTGGAATCGCGTTTAGGGTTTATTGGTTCCAAGTTAGAAGTTCCCACCGAAAGTCGTTTTTCTGACATAGATTTAGGTCAACCTTTGTTAACTGTGCGTTGCGAACAGATGAGTTTGAGAGTTCGTGCGCCGGAAGTTGTGGGACAAAGGGCGGTTGAGTATAGTTTTAGATAGGTACAACAAGGCAGTTGATTGAGAGGATAGATAACTCGAAACGCTAGCTATAATCGGTTTGTCAGCAATGGTTGATTAAATGCCATGACAACTAAAGTTATTTATCCTCATATAGAGAAAACTAGCGCAGACGAACCTGCACGGTTGCAGCGCTTACCTCGTGTACGTGTTGCTCAAATTGTTATGGATTGTCTGGCTTATGGTTGGTCGGTTGAGGAAATGTGCCGCCAGCATCCAGATTTAATACCTTCTGAGGCTCATGCAGCAATGGGTTACTATTTTGACCATCAGGAGGATATTGATAGCGAGATCCGCGCAGAATGGGAGCAAGCAAAACAAGCAAAAGCTCAGTCGCCGCGATCGCCATTTTATGTCCGTATGCAAGCTAAAGGGTAGTTTACTTGATGTCGTCGCAAACAGTGCGATCGCTCTTTTTTTGTTCGTATACGTGCTAATGGGTGATTTACTTGATATCGTCGCAAACAGTGCGATCGCCGTTTTTTATTTGTAATTATGCTCAAGCCTAGCTTACTTGATGTCGT
>NZ_CAWUDP010000126.1:0-25360 GCF_963920835.1 Scytonema sp. PCC 10023 | reverse complement strand
GTGCAGAACGCGAATTGTGCTGTTTACGGCTTTGGGAGAACCAATGAGTGTATGTCTGATGGGTTGTCTTTCTGGAGATGCTTGAGAGTTAGCCCCTCGGCTACGCTCGGGGCTAGTTTGATTGGGGATGGGTGTATTTGGGTTGTCACCAGTGGACAAAAAACCTTGAGTTGTGGATTGCAAAGAATAATTTGCACCACTAAATTGTGCCACCGCGCTTGCTTGCCATTGCACATATTGTTCCTGACTTTTCACGCCATATGGAAAAATCCACGAAAAACCTAACCCCCTAGCCCCCTTCCCTACAAGGGAAGGGGGAAAAATGAAAGCCTCTCTCCTTGTAGGAGAGAGGTTTGGAGAGAGGTTTCTCACATCCTGTGAAAAGTAAGATTGTTCCAAGTCTAATTGAGCAATCGCCTGCTCGTCATATCCAATCGCTTGTACTTGTGCCATTATTTATGTATCTCCATTCGATATGGGGGTTATAAAGCGATCGCCTGTCCAATTGGCCCTGGAAGCGATCGCTTTTTGCTGTCTGTGCAGCAATATTTATATCATAACTCATGCTGCTGTTAATTGCAATATTATTAAATTCTAAAAAGATGTTTTTGATATCTTAACGAATCTTAAGGCGTACTATAGGATGCGAAAACGATGATAAGGATAGCGACGTGAGCAAACGATTTACTGTAACTGTTCCAGACTCAGTATTTGAAGATTTAGAGGTGTTGGCAGATACACAAGGTAGACCAACAGCTAACCTGGCAGCTTTTTTGATTGAAATTGGTATCAAGGAGAGTAAAGAACGCGGCGAATTTCCAGAAAAACCAAAAACCTCCAAAGCCAAGAAGGCTAAGGAGGACGGATGAATTTAACACGTTGCAGCAGTCGCTTTCAACCAGATTTGTGTATTGATTGGGGACGAACACCGTTTCGGGACTGGGGACTCTTTACTGGGAAAGATGTCCTTACAAAATCTGGGCGGAGTTTGAATCCCTGTCCATAATCCTCCCAATACCCAATCCCTAATCCCTAATCCCCAATCCCTAAATTCAAACATTTTATTGGCTTGGGATAAAGCCTAAAATGCTTATCAATAAGTACTTTTAGCTACCGTGTTTTCTCACGACTCAATTAGGGTTGCCATATGCTAATTCTCCTCACATTTTTTCAGAATCACCTAGATTTATTCACCAGTTGGGATGTCGATGCGGTATTGAAAAGGATTGATGGTTCTCATAAGATCTGGTTGCGTTGTATTCACTTCCGCGATCGCACTGGAACAGCTAAAATTATCAACCACTTTGAACTCAATCCATCTCGTGTTAACATGATTTTCAACCATTCCCCTAAAGGAATTGATTTAGACATAGAAGATTGTTTCTTTGACAACTATGAAATTCTGACTCATCAAATAAAAAATCGGGAGTTTGAGGTAGCGCGTGGCAGTATTGTGGTTGGAACCAATTTTATCATAACGTTTGAAATTACTGAAGTAAAAATCTTCAGCATACTCACTAACAATTGTCAAAAGCGAAGTATAGATATTGAAAAGTGGGGTATTGACTATCTTTTTTATCTCATTTTTAAAGATATTTTGAATAATTACCATACTGTCTTTGACGATATTTCTAGACAACTTGATGATTTAGAAGATGAAGTTTTAGAGAATTCTGGTGATGAATCAACGTACCGAAAAATTGCTACGATGAGGCAATCTACTCGTTTCGGACGCCGTAATTTTCAAAGCATCAAGTCACTTCTGGCTATGATGAATGACGAAGATTTTCAATGGATTTCCCAGCCAGTCAAGGCACTATTTAATCAAGAATTGGTTCACCATGTTGATAATCTCTGGCAAGAATATCAAGCTCTGAGAACCTGGATGTCAGAATTAATGGAAATTCAACGCGATAATATTGCTAGCAAAACCAGTGAACGCATTAATCGCCTAACTATCCTCTCAGCCATATTCTTACCAATCACTTTCATTGCTGGCGTCTATGGTATGAACTTCAAATATATGCCGGAATTAGAGCAACCTTGGGGTTATCCTACTGTTATTAGCGTGATGGTATTAATTGTGATTGGTAGTATTGTATATGCTAAACAACAACGTTGGTTGTAGTAGCCGCGAACGCGAGTGCGTGCGCCAAGTGCGCATTTTCTAATCGCCAGGTCTTTTTGTATGCATTGGGATGCTCCCAAGCAGACGAATAACAACGCGGTTATAGAACAATACGGTTCAGATAAGACCAGAACCCTTATCAGGAACACAATGTAGAACTCTCGGATGGCGCGTCTCTACACACGTGATTTTTTACACATTAACCTTAACTGAACCGTATTGGGTTATGGAAGCCATACAAAATATGCATGCATTAGCGCCACCACCGTGCCACATCATTGATAGCAGTAGCAACCTCAGCCACTGCTAGCTGATCACTTAACGCAAACAAAACCGGAACCAGTGCCCTTATGTCTTGCAGCAAGTCCTTGCGACGTCTCTGAGATATTTTGTGCAGTGTATCTTGCCAAAGAGAGAAAAGGTCTGTTGTTGGCATTTTTGACAAAGGGACAGCTAAAGCAGTTAGGACCATCTCTGCTGCGGTAATTTTGGTCGGATAGAGATGCTACTAGTAGCCGCCCAAAAACTAGGACGGGAAAGTTTACGAGACATTGCCCAACAACAAGCTGCTTGGGTAGTAAAAAGGGCAGAACAAACGGGTGCCTATCAACTATTTACTATGTTTCTACACAGCCCAACGCCTTTGGCAGACATGGTACTCTCGCTTAATTGGAAGTTAAGGGAATTGTAGCAAAGTTTATAAGCTGCAAAAACACTTATATGCGAATATTTGCGCGTGGGAACATAGCAGATCCGCTGCCTCCATGAACTATTTCTTTAGCTGTTTGCTCGTGACTCCTTTCTCATAATGCAAAGTATACACATTTTTTGCGTATAATACCTTATGCCAGATACCTAATTGCAATCCTGTATTAAGCACTTTCGCTACATTAGACTTCACTGTCTTCAACTGGAGAAGTGTTAATTTATCACCGTAGAGGTCGCGAACGACGGCATCAATGTGAAAATGCAAATCCGGTCGCCGTCGCATCAGAATCAGGATAGCATTTTGTATCGAATATTCTTGGAACTCTGTTAACAGTGGTATACTTCCCGCTTTTCTTTTGATACTTAGCTTAGGAATATCAGAAATATCAGGTTCTACAGTTTCTGCTGTTTCTTGATTAGACGGATGTGATTGTTGCTCACTCAAGAATACGGACTCAAGATTTTCATCTTCTTCATCGTCTGAGCTTTCCACAGAGTCATTTGTGGGATCTACTTCTTCCTCATCCACTGACACAGAGCTATCCTCAAGTACAGCAGTGCTGGAAGGAATTGGAAAATGCCTTTGGGGGGAATACATCTGTTCTTCGAGGGCATAGCCTGATATCAGGGATTCTAGAGTACTAATCTGGTTGCGGATAAAGGACAGGCGGCGCTCCAACTGGGCTGCTTCTGATACGTAGCGCTCGCGCTCAAGTTCAAGTAAACTCAGAATCTTAGATAGTGAAGCCATACCATTTACGTTTTTATTAGGAACAAGACAGGTGGAAAGCAAAGAAGTTTTCGTGAAAGCTCACACTCGTATCATTAAGCAACGAGTTTACCGATTTGTCTGCAAAAATTGCAATCAGGTGGTAGAACGCACCTGTTACCCGTCACTACCCTTATATTGCCTTGAATGCCGCCCACAAAAAGCGACTGCATCTTTACCCAATCGTAAAGCGATCGCTAAATCTAAAAAAAAATTTACAGCACAGCAACCAGTTGCAGAAGAATTTATCGTAAAACTAGATGGAACAGACGATTGAGCACCTTATATCCAATACGCTGTCGAGCTTCAGTACTTGAAGAGTGACAAGTCGCAGTGAACAATTACTGCCAGTAAAATCTGGTAAATTTTACAACGTTTTTGATAATCTGTATCACCCTTGTGAAATAAAAACAACCGTCATTGACAACTACAAAATCATGCATTGGGATGAAGCTGTCTTGAGGCACAATAAGCTATATGTAAGTCATGCTGCAAATTTCTAACAAAATTATTATCCCCGAGTGCGACATCTTTCTTAGTGCGATTCGTTCCCAAGGAGCGGGAGGCCAAAACGTCAATAAGGTTTCTACCGCTATCCACTTGCGCTTCGACATTAGGGCTTCATCATTACCCGATTTCTATAAAGAACAGCTTTTGAAGTTGAACGACCGACGCATTACCAAAGAGGGGGTTGTCGTAATCAAGGCTCAGGAGCATCGAAGCCAAGAGCAGAACCGAGAAGAAGCTTTAAGACGACTTCAAGAACTCATTAAAAGCGTAGCTATACCGAAGATAAAACGTAAACCCACCAAACCAAGTCGCAGTTCTCAAAAAAAACGTCTTGACAGTAAAACTAAGCGCGGACTGATTAAATCCACCAGAAAACAGGTCATTGAAACATGAGTATTTTGAACAGACTTATTGTGGTGCAGCAGTTATGCTCATAGCATCGATGAAATTTTTAGAACTTACGCATTCTTTGGGAACCCATGACACCTCAAGAATTTTTAGAAAATTTGGCAACAGCCGAAACAGACGCTGAAAAACTAGTAGTTTTTGCGCGATACCTAGATACAACCGCGCTGGACAATGCAACAACCCCAAAATGGAGAAGCATTGCTTACAGTGCCGAAATTCAGTTAGCGCTTAATAATCTTGCCTTTCATTTAGAAGCACTTGCTGAGGCAGGAAATTGAAAGTGTCAAACTAGTAAATAAGAAGTTGTAAAACGAGGTCGAGCGCCATGCCCCTGTTTCTGGTGACTTCATTAATTGATGAAGGGATGTACGAGAACGATTTTCGGGTTGTGGAAGCCAAATCAAAGTTGGAAATCGCCCAACATATGCTTGACCACCCGCATCAATGGGAAAACTACCTCCGCATTGCCTATCCAAGAAATTGGCGAGATCAGACTTTTAATGTGGGTACTTTATGGGATTGTGCTCAAAACCCACAGATGAGTGCCGAAGGTTTTTTGGAACTTATCGACATGACAAGCGTTGATGGGGATAGTGAATCGCAGTTGCGTATTTTTGAAGTTGAGGTACAGCAGTTACGGGAAGTTGATACTGATCCATTCAAGCGCAGAACGATTTCCCAGTAGTTGTAGCAAACCTTAATGGTTGTTAGCATTGAGCCACTCTGCGGTCGCGCATACACGCAGATTCAGGCAAAATTGAGACTAGCTTTTTGCTCGTTATAGCTATCTGGCTAGCCGCTTTGCCTTTGTTGGAGACTCGCTCTGAGGGAGAACCAGGCTTCCTACTTTCAGACGTGCTTACTTGCTTGCGAGTTAAATAACGTTGGTGCGCCTCCAACAAGAGCGACTCCGCCCCCGGATACTCGGTTTGAGCATCCTGCAGCACCAACTTGTCCTGATTGACGAACCTACTCAAAAATGCACTGAACAAATCCCGATGATGTTCTAGAATACCTGTTACATCCCGGTGAACTCGTTCTGACAAGGACTTTTTGATGCGACTACCGTCCAAGTGAGTCTGAGACAGCGCTGTTTTTTGAGTAGAGAACTTTGTGAACGAACCGCCAGCACACTCAGCCTTGCGTTTCAGTTCTGATTGAACAAATCCTGGGGACTTAGCAGATATGGCTTTCCCATACCGTTTCTGCCATCCCTTCACCGAAACATTTTCGGTTTTTATATGCTTGCCGTGACGCAGAATTTCGTTAATAACACTACGATTTTTGGTCTTGGCATATGCAGTCTTTCTGCGTTCTAGTTCACGTTTTTTAGCAGATGCTTTAAAGTAGTTGCTAGATTTTCTCCATTGAGCCTTCCCTTTCTTGACTTTTCCTTTTTTGACAACAGTTTTACGTCCTTTTCTTGCCTCAAAATTTGATTCAAAGTTATCTGGATTATTGGCACGTTGAGAACGCTGCATCTTTCTTTGTAATGCCGCTATGTCTTTTTGAAAAGTTGGGACATTTTCAGCAAAAGGTAGCAAGTCGGCGTGGGTATCACCAACAAAGGCAATGTTTGATATGTTAAGGTCTAGTCCAATCAAGCCATCAGAAACATAGTTCTGTGGTTTCTGGTAAGGTAGACCTTCGTTAACTAGCTGGGCATACCACCGACGTTTACCATTTAATATCCGCCACAATAAGCGAACATATTTGACTGGAGATTCAAGACCATGCCGGATAACTGGGTTGACTGGGTCAATGACTGGTTGCAGTTTAAGGCTGCCCCATACCAAGCAATCATCTTTCCATCTCAGACCCTGCTTGTTAGTCTTGCCCTCAACTGACCTAAATCGACTAGGTACTTTATACCGCACACCCGACGCCACACCCAACATGACTCGTTCACTTGCCTTAAATGCCCGTGTAGCTAGTTTTTGTTGAGTATTAGAGTCTATTTTTTCAGCAATCCACTTGGAATTCTTGCTCGTTATACTGGCAAAAGAATGCAAGTCGTATTCTGAATATCTGTACTGCTCTCTTGCTTTCTTAAAAGCTTCGCTTCGTTCTTTTTTCTTGGTTTTAGGAATTTCCCTAGCAGTCTTATATGGCTCGGAGTTACGAATTAATTCTAGCCGTTTCATCGCTTCATTTAAACAGGCATTATATAGCTGTCTCCCTGCTTGGAAACGAGAAAGCAATTCCGCTTCTTGCTTGCTGTTTACAATTAACGGTATTTCTGTTATGAACGATGATTTTGTACTCCGAACCAAGATAATCACCTCCTTAATTTATTTGCTAGACTATAGCTAGTTTAGCTAGTGGTTCTAGTAATGTCAACAGGTAAAGGCAAAAAAAGAACAAAAAATCAACCCGTATTATATGAAGGACTTAAAAAATGTCGAGGAATTTATTTAACGGATGTGGCATGGAGCTTGGTACAAGAAACAGCAATAAAATCAAAAATAAGCGCTAGTGAGTATATTGAACAGTTGATAAGAAAAAGTCACGGCAGATAAATCTGCTCGTGTCGCCTTTCCACCCCGATATAAATAACAAAAGAAGTCTCAATTCATTTAATTTCTTGAGACTCGTATTTCGGGGCTACCAGGCATCCCGCGTTATTCAGGTGTGTTAGCTTGTATGCAACCATAGGCTGTATAGCATACAAGCGTCTTGAACTATGGCTGATACTCAACCGCCACTACCACAACCCCAGCTGGAGCCGAACGGCATCACATTTGACCAGTATGTACATTACACCCCAGAAAAGCTGGAGTTGTACAATGGGTATATGGGCTACGGCGGACAAAACTCGACGGGATTCCAACTAGCTGTTCTGACTAACATGGGATTGATGAAAGCAATCGGCTATGTTGGTGCTTTAGTATGGATAGAGGCTTTAGACCAGCATCTGAGGAAACAGTTAGAAACAGTTGATGTCGA
This sequence comes from Scytonema sp. PCC 10023, assembly GCF_963920835.1. Lineage (NCBI taxonomy): Bacteria > Bacillati > Cyanobacteriota > Cyanophyceae > Nostocales > Scytonemataceae > Scytonema > Scytonema sp. PCC 10023. Next base: position 17,891 of record NZ_CAWUDP010000126.1, on the reverse strand, counting down.
ATCGGAGGTTGCTGAGGCAATGCTCGATAGGCTAAATCGGGCGATGATAGATTTGCTGGTGGTGGCAGAGTGGTTAGAGGAGTAGTTACGGGGGGCGATCGCATCCTTGAGACATAAAAAGCTTTACTGAATTTAAATAAAAAATTAGTAACAAATAGAATTTCGGATTCTTTATTTTTTATAAGTAAAATTACTCTTGGCAATATCAGTATAAATATAATAATATGTATCAAATTACTGAAAAATTTGAAGCCATCTCACGTATTTCAGGGTTCAAAAGGCTGATGGCAATTAAAAATCCTTCTTCTAGTAATGAAGTAGCTAGAGGTAGGTTAGCCTTATACGCCGACTATTGTTTTTGATTAGATTTATACAAAAACAGTTTCCTACTAAATAAACATCACTTGTCTTTTGGATAACCATCGGATAACTGACGCACTTAGTCCTTGCTTTAGCTGATGAAGTTGATTGAGGCGGTGCTAGGGAAACTCGCAAAGCATGGGCAAGCAGATATTAAGCATTTTTCTTTTGACAACTAACTGAAATTATTTCTTCTGTAATGAGATGCCTCAGCGGTTACTGCATTTACATGATGTACGAAACGCTAATAGTCCAGAACAAGTCGCAACATTATTTCAAAAGCTTGGTTATAACACCACTTGCCAGCTTTTGGACATTAGCGTCTTGGAGCTTTCAGAGCGAAGCGCTCAAGCAGTTAACCAGGTCTACTTAATTGCAAACCAGGGGGATGCAGAATTACAGGTTTTGCTGTTTCAACTAAAACCTAGTGAATGGTCTTCGCTTGCTGCTGTTACTTATCGAATGCAGGCGATCGCTAACAGTCTGTGTCAGCGCTCTTCTTATTTTTTATTGTTAGGTACAAAGGACTACAGGCAGCTAATGCTTGTCAGTCCTCATCAAAGCTTTGATGCTCAGATGAATTTGACATTCAGCTTTCACAAGTCTTTGATTAACACTGCTGACCCTAGTTATAGTGATCTGAATCGATTAGAAAAAATCGCTGCTCTGAAGCTTGACCCCCAAACACTTCACCGTATTCAGCATGAAGCACTTAGGTTTAAAGAACTCCACCAGCGGTACGAATTCCAAGATTCAGTTCGCTTGTATTTGCAAGAAATTGGTCGGATTCAACTATTAAAAGTATCAGAAGAGATTGTTCTTGCTCGTCAAGTAGCACAGTTAGAAGAGTTAGAAAAAATTAGAAAACGATTACAAAAGCAGCTTCTGCGAAATCCTCAAGATGAAGAGCTAGCGTCAGCAGCTGGTATATGCTCATTAGCACTGCGCGAACGAATAGCTAATGGTCGATATGCTAAAAACAAGCTGATAGAGGCAAACCTGCGGTTAGTCGTTTCAATTGCTAAGAAATATACCAATAAAGGTATGGATTTTTTAGATTTAATTCAAGAAGGAAATCTAGGATTAATTAGAGCGGTTGAAAAATTTGATTCTACAAAAGGTAATAGGTTTTCAACTTATGCAACTTGGTGGATTAGGCAGGGGATAAAACGAGGGCTTGATGAGCAATCCCGTACAATTCGCCTACCCGTTCACCTGTGCGAAAAAATCTATCAGATTAAGAAAACAGCCAAGCTGCTTTCTCAAGAAATGGGTCGTATTCCCAAGCAAGAAGAAATTGCCACTAGCTTGGAGATGACAACTGAAAAGCTGCGCTCTATAGTTAAATCGGCTCTTCCCTTAATTTCCTTAGATACTCGGATTGGCGAGGAAGAAGACACCACATTAGGAGACTGGATTGAATTTGATGGCAATACACCAGAAGAACAGCTACATAAAACTTTGTTGCAGGAACAAGTAGAAAGTCTCTTGAATCTCCTCGTCGCCCGCACCCGAGACATTTTAAGAATGCGATATGGTTTTGACGATAAAAGCGAGAAAACATTACAAGAAATTGGTGATTACTATAATCTAACACGCGAGCGAATTCGTCAAATTGAAGAGAAAGCATTAAATAAATTACGCTTCTGGAAGCCACAAATAATCATACACCAGCAATATATTCTTCCAAGGCTTACTCCTTTTTCTAAAAAACAGACCTTTATATCCCCACAAGCTTCAACCAATAGAGCGATTTTGTCAGAAACCAATCCGAATTATACTTCTGCTCAGGAGACTAATCCCATCACCAATATGAGAGAAATTAATTTGAGTCGCACGATTAAAATTATGGAAGACAATTCAGGAAATCTACTTGCACAACTTACTTCTCTACAAACTAGATTTTCCCAACTTGGTGAACAATTAATAAAGGCGACTAGAGAGTTACAAGACCCTGGTATACCTCCAACGGAAGAGTTAATTTTAGAGATAGAGGAATGCCGAAGAAGTTTTGCTGAGTTGCGTAACATCGTGCTGGAATTAGCTGCCTCCTCTAAAGTATCACCCATTCCTAAGTTTGATGAAATTGTTTCCTGCCGTGACCTTGAATTTTTGTTGCAAGCTGTTATAGAGGTGGAGAAGAAAAAAGCAAAGGGCGAGGAAGTACGTATTTCTGCTTTGACAGTTTTACAGCGCATTTTGGCTATAGCCCATCGGGTAGAAAACGATTTTCAACCTTTGCAGGAATGTCAGATAAAAGCCCGTGAACTCTACCAAGCCCTTTTAGAATCACAGGGGTGTGAACATCCTGATACTCAAAGCTTGGCTGATAGCAATCATGCATTCTCGAAATTGTTAGCACTGATTTCAGTTCGCGAGTCTGCTGACTACCAACATTTAGCAGAATTACAGACAGCTGTTGCCCAATCGTTCGGTATGCCTTTAGCTTTGGCAGCGTTGACAGGAGGACTTATAATTCGAGAAGAACTTATACAAAATTTACCCTCAGCTTCAAGTATTAAACGAGATGAGCCAATCTCCAATTTTGAGCCTCCTAAACCCAAAATACTGACTCCAGAGCAACAAAGTACAAAAAAGTCAAATGCAGCACAGCTAGAGTCAGCTATTTTACCACCTACGAATGAATTTATAGTAGACCCTCAGCCAGCTACAACATTAACCACAACTTCTCAAACAACAGCTAACAAAGAAATTGTAACTCCGCCGTTGCCCAAACTTGAAACTAACCAGAATGCCTTTGAGGAGGAACGAACAAAGGAAGAGGTACAGCCCGAATACCAGTTAACGCCGAAGGATACAATACAAAAAAATACTATATCCATCAGCAGTAATATTAGTGAAGAACATCCATCAGCTCTTCGTAACCAAATTTGGCAACTGCTTGGAGAAAATAAACTTAGTCTTGCGTATCATTTAGCACGTTGCTTGATAGAGCTATACCCTGATTTGCAGCCACATTTACCGCCAGAAATAATTCGGGGAGTCATTTTAGGTTGCCATGTGCGCTATGACGTAGGATTGGGAGAGATTGCAACCATTCTTCGGAGTGATTTTACTAATATAAGCAACAACTGTTTTGTCGATGGAGATAGTGAGTGGAACCAAGCAATTAGTTTACTTCTAGCCACAGCCGCACTGCGTCCAGCATTGCTAGCACCAAATACTCAAGCTTCAGCAATTCTCCTCTTACTGCGGTTAGGAGAAGGTCTTAACCAACTATATAAATATTGCCAAACCATCGCTAAGTATGAAAACCAAGGTTTAGCTTTGGATACCGCAGCGATCAAGACAGTCAGGAATCAAACGGTGCGGGAAGCCGATATAGCTGCTTTGCGTTCCTCTGTTGAGGCTTGGTGGGCTCAGGCTCCGCGTTTAAATATGATTTACGGACCTGCTAAGGCAGTGTGGAACGAGTGGATTAAGCCCAATCAACTTATTTATTCACTGCTATTACCTATTAGGCAAAACAATTTAAGACAGCTAGATGTTGCCAAAAATTATGTGCAGCGATTGTCTTCTGAAGCCCAGATTAACGAAGAAGTCAAACGTATGCAACGCGATCTAGGTCTGATTCGTGGTAGTAGTGATACCATCACTGGTCTTGCTCTCAATCAGATCCGTCAGCACATTCGGGAAGCTGTTGACTTTGCACGTCAATGGATTTTACTGCAGGAATCCCGCATGGGCAATGACAACAATTATGCTCACACTCAAGCTCAACAATTACAACAAGACCTTGCAAATCTTCACCAAATCGTTTTACAAGAACTCGATGATTTCGATATGAGAAATTCCTCTGTATTGGTTAAGGCGGGAATTTCTTGCTGTAGAAAAGCAGTAGAAGACATTCAGAATCTTTTTGAACCAAACGGGATTTTACCAAAATTAGAGCCAGAGTTAAAATATCTCCTTCATGCTGAATTGCTCAAAATCCCTTCACTGCCAATGGACTCTGATTGGCAACCTCAAGTCCAAAGCCCAGAATTGCTTGTGAAGGAAATTCTTAATCTAGTTGAACCAAATCATCGTAATTGGGTAAGAGCTTTTCAGCTGCAAAGCGATAGTAAAGACCACGAGGCTACTGAGCGAATTATAGAGTATCTTCGAGCCTATCCAGAGACATCAATTGATATTGCTAAACTGGAACAGCAGAGAAAGCGCGATATTGATAATTGTCGAGAAGAATTAGAGAAAGCTGTAAAGGAAACGAGAAAAATCCTAGAAGATAATGTGGGTTTGGGTTTGTTGAGAGAAACTGAGCGCTTAGATTATGCAGCACAGATTGAAAGTATAGAAAATGCTAGAAAAACAACTCTACGTTTTTCAGAAAAAAATTTGCATCTGCAAGATATACGTGAAGCGATTCACACCAAACGGCAGGAAAAAATCAATGAGACTAGAAAAAAACTCATTCAAGAAATTGGGGAAGACAAACCTGCCTATGCACGAATTAACAATGTATTGGATAAAGGTGATGTCCTAACTGCCAATGAATATATAGATATGGTGCAGCAGGGGCGACAAATACCCGAACCAGAGAATGAGAGAGATGCCTTTATAGACTTCTTTAGAAATAAGTACGCTTTAATAGAAGATATTCTTGAGCCTGCTGACCGGAATCCAAGCAAGAAACGCGAGTTAATTAACGAAATTCATACGCGTAGTAGCAGTCTTGAGCCACTCCAGATACGGCAAGTACCGGGCGCTCAGGCAAAACAAGCAGCTCAAATGCTTGATACTTGGTTTGCGGTTAAGGGAAGAAAGCAAGCAATCACTGATAAAGATGTTAGTCAAATTCTTAGCAATCTAGGTTTTAACATAGCAAATATAATTATCAAAAAAGTTGGTAATTATATCTGGGTTGACGTTACCACTGAAGCAATTCAAGACAAAAACCGTTGTCCCGTTCCAGCCTATGGTTCGGAAGCTAAAGGGCGTTACCGCATATTGTGCGTATGGGATAGACCACCTGAGGAAGATATTCTCAATGCGGTTGGCGATACTTCTGTTGGCTCTAAAGTACTTGTGTTCCATTTTGGACGAATGACGGAAAAGAGACGCCGAGACCTCGCTCGTTTGTGTCGGGAACGCCGCCGCACCTTCATGGTTATCGACGATGCTATCATGTTTTATCTGTGCGGGGAAAGGGGCGCACGCTTACCTATATTGTTTGAGTGTACCTTGCCCTTCACTTTCCTAGAACCGTATACAACGACTTCAGGATTTGTTCCCCCAGAAATGTTTTATGGGCGGGAACAAGAGCGACGCTCAATTATTGCTCCTACAGGTTCTTGCTTTATTTATGGCGGACGACAGTTAGGCAAAACGGTCTTGCTGCGCTTCGTCGAGCGTACTTTTCACTCACCAAGGCAAGGAAAAATCGCAATTTGGCTCGACCTCAAAGCCGAAGCAATTGGTTATGACAGAGACATTGATGAAATTTGGAATTTACTGGCAGCTGAGTTGAAACGTTTGGGTGTCATTCCTGATACAACGTCCAGCCGTGTAAAGCCTGATGAACTGTTCAAACAAATCCAACATTGGCTTGAGCAAGACGAAAATCGCCAGATTTTGTTGTTACTAGATGAAGCTGATAAGTTTCTGGAAGCTGATAGCAAAAAATCCACAGCAGACAAGGAAAAGGGAGACTTTATCCGCTCAGCTCGTTTGAAAGGATTAATGGACAGAACAAATCGCCACTTCAAGGTAGTATTTGCTGGTTTACATAACGTACAGCGCACTACCAAGCTTGAGAACCATCCTTTAGCTCATTTGGGAGAACCGATTTGCATTGGTCCACTGTTAAATAATGGTGAAATGCGTGAAGCGAGAGGATTAATTGAACGTCCATTTGCTAGCATTGGTTATCGCTTTGAATCTCCTGATTTGGTAACACGTATTCTTTCGCAGACTAATTATTATCCCAGCCTAATACAACTTTATTGTCAACAATTGCTCAGGCACGTTACTAACCCTGATATCGCTAATTTTGATGCCAAAGATAGTCCTCCTTATATAATCACTTCGCAGCAAGTTGATGACGCTTATAATAACCAAGACTTACGTAAAGCTATCCGCGATCGCTTTATGTGGACGCTGCAATTAGACCGACGCTACGAAGTGATTGCCTACACAATTGCCAATGGCTCCATAGAAAGTGAAAATGGCATGGTGAATGGTTTTGGTGTGTCTTGGATTCGCAATGAAGTGCTGACATGGTGGTATGAAGGCTTCCAAGGTTTATCGTCAGATGAAATTCAGGTTCTGCTAGAAGAAATGGTCGGATTAGGGGTTTTACGTGTGACCAGTAAGGGTCGCTTCACCCTAAGAAGTCCCAACGTACTACTGCTAATGGGAACTCCTGAAGAAATTGAAGCAGCACTTTTGCAACCCCGCGAAGTCCCCCTAGAATATGAGCCTGCAACTTTTCGTTGCATCATCGGTACTAAGGATAACTCCAAGCGCAGCTTCTTAACAGCTCAACAGGAATCAAAAATTCTGCTTCCTGAAAATGGAGTCTCCATGATATTTGGTACTCTAGCAGCAGGACTTGATAACTTGAAGCTTTATCTGGAATCAGTTCTAGCTAAGAAAAAGGAATTTTTCTACTATTATTGGGAGGACATCTTATCAAAAGATGATTTTTCCCAACACTTGAAAGAGCGACTTCGCAATCGCCAAAAAGATGGTATAACAATCATTTTTGTGTCTGCTTCTTGTCCTTGGAATCAGCACTGGATTAATGAGGCGATAGAACCTGTTGGAAGATTGAGGGCAAAAAATTCCTTTGTACGGGTGGTCTTTGTTGCTGACCCTCAAAAAGCGTGGCAGTTAATTACCACAAATAACACAGAATTTCATTCAGTGAATGGACTGACCACTTTGAGTTTAAAACCTTGGCATGATACAGCCTTACGGCAATGGTTACAAGATTGTAATTTTCCCAGTGATAAAGACAGTCGAGAAAAAATTACCGCAGTTACAGGAAATTGGTCAACACTACTAAACCGTTTCTACCAAAACTCCAAGTCTGCCATACATCATTGGGAACTTCATTTAGAAGAACTTAAGGATTCATTTAATAACTCTCAAGAAGCACTTGACTTCATCACAGTACAGTTAGGTATTGAGCGTTATGAGCAACAGAAAGTACTACGAGATTTAGCTGATTGGTGTCAAAGTTCTGAAGATAGCATTTCTACTGAAGAATTAGTAGCTTTAATAGATGATATCCAACCAGATGTTGTGAAAAAAGTTTTGAGATGGGCAGATCTACTAAGTTTTGTCTATCCTGTCGGTAAAAAAGAGGGTAAGGACTATTGGTGTGTTCAACCAGTCATTGGTCATATCCTGAAAGCTACTAGAGATTAAGACCGCATCCCTTTCTTGGTAAGGAAGGGTAAAACTTATCCTGGTGAGCGATACTCACCTAACAAAAATATTTGTGAATCATGTTTTCCTGGTAAAAGGTGTGTCAATTATGGCTCTCCCAGATTATGTAGACAATAATCAACATAAATTAGAAGATGTTTTGCGATCGCTGGTTCTGGATGAGAGGCAAACAAACTTAGACATAGCGACTGGATTTTTCCGGATTGAGGCATGGATGCGGTTAGAGCAAGCTTTCAACACTTTAACTCACCTACGCCTGCTAATTGGTCGTGATCCCACGATTCGACCAGCAGAAGGCGATCGCATCGACCTAACTCGCTACTTCCGTTACGATATTCAAAAGCAACTAGAAACAGAGAAATTCAAGTTGCAATACAAACAGCAAATTGACCGTTTAATTGCATACCTACAACAACACCATATCCATGTCAGACTTTATGGTGCTATCGGCGAAGGTGTGCAATTTCTCCACGCCAAAGCTTACATTTTTGACAACTACAGTATCATTGGTTCTAGCAATTTCACTCCTGCTGGATTGGGTGGTAATACAGAATTAAATGTTTTGAATAAAACATCAGTAATTGCTCAAGACCTTCGCCAAAATTGGTTTGAGAAATTCTGGAATGACAAAAGTGTTGATAAAGAGTACAAAGCCAAACTAATTGATGCTCTGAATGCCTCTAAATTTGGCAGTAAAGCATATACACCCTATCAGGTCTTTTTAAAAGCGCTTTACGAACTTTTTAAAGAAGACACTTTGGCACAAGGGAGCGTTCGCACAAGCTTAGAACTCGCTAGTTTCCAACAAGAAGGGTTTGAGCGTGCTGTAAGGTTGCTGGAGCGTCACCGAGGTTGTATGGTGGCAGATGCTGTAGGTTTGGGTAAAACTTATATCGGCTTGCGAGTGATTGACCACTACCTTATCAAAGACAAACGTCCTGGTTATGTGCCTCGTGCACTGGTGATATGTCCAGCCCAATTGCGGGATTTGGTGTGGCTCAAAAAGCTGGATGAGTACGGAGTTAAAGCAGATGTAGTTTCCCAGGAGGAAATTAGCCTTAAAACCTTCGATAACCGCCGCTACAACAAATATGACATCATCGTCGTCGATGAATCGCATAACTTTCGTAATAGTGCAACTAATCGATACCGAAATTTACAAAAGCTTATTGGCAGTGGTAAGCGGAACAAGCAGGTATTGCTATTAACTGCAACGCCAATAAATACTAGCATTTATGACCTTTACCATCAAATTTTATTACTAACGCGTAATACTGAAACATATTACCGAGAGTGGGGCATTCCCAATCTAAAAACTTACTTTAAAGCTTTGAGCAAGGGTGATGTAGAGATTACTGAACTGCTTTTCCAATCAATGGTGAGGCGCTCTCGCCAGGATGTTATCAAGCGGCAGCTTGCTGGAGAAGAAATTTATATCGCTGGTCAAAAGATTCGCTTTCCCAAACGGGAATTAAAACAGTTTACCTATAATTTTGAAGCTAGTTTTCAGGGACTTTACGCTGGGATAGCAAATAAAATTGACGAATTGCATCTAGCTCCTTATAACATCAAAGCGTTTAAGAAGCGAAAAACTAATCAAGAAGAAGATGATATCAAGCGCAAAGACGCTCTTGTTACCCTAATAAAGTCGCTGTATCTGAAGCGGCTAGAAAGTTCCCTGATTGCTTTTGAAAGTAGTATCCGCAATCAGAGGAATTTTCAAGAAAGATTTTTTACCTTTTTACAAAAAGGTAAGCTGTTAGATAGTAAGAATTTTCGCAAGATTATAGCAGCACAGACAGATGAAGAAGAAAATATTTCGGTCGAAGAATTTATCAACTCTTTAGATGAGATTGACCCCAATGATTACCAACTTGAGGAATTAAGTTCGCAAATTCAATCAGACATCAATATTCTCAATCGTATTCTAAACACACTTTTAAAAATTGAAAAAGATGTAGAACTAGGACGTGATTACGACCGCAAGCTAGCAGCATTCAAAAAATTGCTAGCTTGCGAGCTTAAGGGGCATAAAGTCTTGGTTTTCAGTTATTTCAAAGACACGGCTGATTACTTGTACAACCAGTTGCTTTCAGATGAAGAGTGGTTAAAGACACTGGCAATAGATGAGAGCTTGCCTAGAATTGACAAAATCACTGGTGAAACTCCTAGCAAGCAAAGAGAGGAAAAAGTTAAATGCTTTGCGCCTAAAGCTAATAGCCAAAGCCAGGAAGAACAGCAAAAGATTCAAGGTCAGGAAATTAATATTCTAATTTGCACTGACGTTTTATCTGAAGGACAAAATTTACAAGATGCTGGTGTTCTAGTTAACTATGACCTGCATTGGAACCCAGTACGAATGATTCAGCGTGCTGGTCGAATTGACCGTTTGGGTACTAGCTACGAAAAATTATTTATTTATAACTGCTTTCCAGAAGAAGGTTTGGAGGCATTGCTCGGATTGGTACGACGATTACAAGCCCGAATTGCCGTGATTGATAAAGAAGTAGGATTAGACGCTAGCGTTTTAGGAGAAATCATCTCAGAAAAATCATTAGAAGAATTATACCGACTTAAGAAAGCAGTGACCGATGCAGATAAAGAAGCAATTTTAGAGGAACTTGAGCAAGCGGCTGATTTAGTGTCTCTTGATGAAATGCGTTTGCCCCTATTAGAATTTTTTAAACAAGAAGGAGAGGAAGCAGCTGAAGAAATTCCACTGGGGATTCACAGTACCCGCCATTTCTATATTCCTGAAGCTGGAGATGGAGGCATATTTATGGCATTTCGTGCCAAAGATAAGCACTTTTGGCAATTTTACTCTCGTATTAATGGTGTGATTTCGCTTAACCCAAATCAGTTAATTACGGATAAGCGTAAAATTTTTAACTGGCTTAAGTGTAAAGCTAACGATTTTCCTCCTCCAAACAAACTGCTTCCAGTTAAGTTTGATAACTCCATCTTTGATGTTTTAGAAGGGGCTTTAGGTAATTTGATGACAAGCTTCAAAAAGCAGGAAACTAGCAGTCAAGTCAAACCTAAGCTAAGCAAGCTTTTACAGCAAATTTATCAAGCTTTGACTCAATTTAGTCCAATACATGAAGATGCAGTATACCAGGAAGTAAAGCGACGGGTATTAAAGGTTATTACTACAGTTAACCTTCGTATCTACGAACGTGACATGAAAGTCATTTGGGAAAAATATGTTAAAAAGAAAGATTTAAATGCTTTGGTTAGTGAACTAGACGAGTTGTTTGTTGATCAAGACCATTATCACCAAATTGAGGAAGAGAAAGAATTAAACCCGTCGAAAATAATTCACTCAGAAGATATTCAGCTGGTTTGTTACCAGTGGTTTCAACCAGAATAGTGCTTGGCTCTTATTGACCCTGATTTTCTTCTAACTTCCCCAAATTGTAGCAAGAGGACTATAACTGCAGCCAACGTAGGTAATTTCAGTGACGACGTATTTTCTCACGCTTCAATTGGGATTGCTATAGTTGCCTAAGTAAAATTTATTACCACATTATTTAATGTTACAAGGGTGGCAGGCTGAAAGCCCTTGAGGGTGTAACTGACTCAGGAAGTTACACTCGTACTTTAGGCAAGGGATGAAAGCCGCCGACGCAGGCTAAGGCAATGCCGTCACTCCTCTCAATAGCCTTTCTAAATATTCGCTAACACTTATCCCTTTTTCTCTAGCTTTAATAACAGCAGTTTTCCACGCGGTATCTGTTAACATAACGCCGCGTTGCTTTTTAGTTTCTTCATATAGAACTGGTGTATTCTTCATTCTTTTTATCCCTTTGCCCGTTGACATAATTAGAACCTATAAATAAACTAAAGTAAAGCATAACAAACGACCAGGAGGTGATGTCAAGTGGTTCGGAGTTCAACTTTATCGTTCATTACAGAAGTTCCATTAATTGTTAATAGCAAACAAGAATCTGAATTGTTATCTCGTTTTCAAGGTGGCAGACAGTTATATAATGCTTGCTTAAATGAAGCAATGGCGCGGCTGGATTTAGTCCGTAATTCCGAATCATACCAAGTAGCTAAACTATTGCCTAGAACTAAGAAAAAAGAACGTAGCGAGGCATTCAAGAAAGCTCGTGAGCAATACAGGTATTCTGAATATGACTTGCATTCATTTGCAGCCATAACCAGCACATCATCTAAATGGATTGCTCAAAAAGTCGATTCTACTGCTCAACAGAAACTCGCTACACGAGCGTTTAAAGCAAGTGAACGAGTCATGTTAGGCATGGCTAAGGACGTGCGCTACAAAGTGCCAAGCCGATTTCGCTCAATGGAGGGAAAATCAAACAAGACGGGTATTAGGTGGAAAGATGATTGTTTGGTATGGGGCAAACTTGTACTGCAACCAATCATTGATTCAACCAATCCGGTTATCCGACATGGGCTTGAATCGCCAGTCAAGTATGTACGCTTGCTATGGCGAATTTTGAATGGTAAACGTCGTTGGTATGCCCAGCTAGTTAATGAGGGACTGCCTTACCAGAAACCTCACCAATTTGTTTGTGATGGGTTGATTGGGCTTGACCTCAATATTTCAAACATTGCATATGTTGGTGACAATCATGCTGACCAATCTGAACTGATTCGCAAAGCCGAGAATGCTGGTGGGTCAGTAATCAAGTTTTCTACTCAAACAACCGCACTAAGTCAGACTCATTTGGACGGGTCGCGCATCAAAAAATCTTTGTCTCAACGGGTTCACCGCGATGTAACAGGTATTCCTGAGCATCATCGTGATTTGTTCAGTGCATTTTTGAGTAGATACGTTAATCAGAATAAGTTGGTGTTGCAGAATACGCTCAATGCGTATTCGGGGCTGGAACCAGTCCTGTTGGAGGCATATCAACGTTATCTAACCCGCGAACAAGTAAGCACGTCCGAAAGTAGGCAGTCTGATTCTCCCTCGGAGCGGGTTTCCAACGAGCTACTAACCCCTAGCCAGATAGCCAATAAGGGCGACAAGCTAGGCGAGGATGTAGCGTGAATCCCCTAGCATGACGGCAGGGGAGGGTTCAATGCATAAAACTTGACCCACTAATGAACTTTTCATGTCCTCCACAAGTTTTTGCAACACAACCCTCCATGTCAGCTTCCCTAACATTAGACCCTTTGAGCGATGCGCTGCTGGAAAATCACGACCAGAAGCAGGAAGCCGCCCCGGAGGACGAGCTGCCACCATGGGGTAATAGTCCCCTCGAGATTCAGAAGGTTGTACATCATTCCGAGCAGAAGGACACCGACAAGCGTTGGAAACACGCTCCCCTGCCCTCCTCCGAGAAACGTTCCTCCCATGACGGCCGCAGCGATCGCATCCGTCTCCCAGCCAAAGGCAGCCACTGGCTGACCCGCCCCTAAACGACCCGCGAGAACGACACCGGCAAGCCCTGAAAGCAGACCGCTTATCGTGTAGGCTGCGAGCTTCACCCGATCCGGGTTCACGCCCATGAGCCGGGAGGCCTCCTCGTTGTCGCCGACAGCGAATATGTGCAACCCTAATAAGCTCTTGTGCAGCATAAACCAAGCTGCGAAATACAGGAGCGCAACCATAAGCACCGGGACAGGGACGGGACCAATGAACCCCCTGCCCAGCCAAACAAGTACCGAGGCTGCCGATGATACGGCAATCGACTTCTCCTGGGTGATGCTCAGGGCAAGCCCGCGCGCAGCGCTCGCGGTGAATAACGTAACAACGAACGGCTGGAGCCTCGCGCGGGACACGAGAAGACCGTTTACCACACCAAACAAGGTGGTGCTTGCAATGCCGCCGACGATTGCCGTAAGGCTTCCCTGAGGAGCGAGCATTGCTGCTACGACGCCGCCTAAAGCAACGAGGGCACCCACGGAGAGATCGATTCCCCCGCTCAGGATCACGACGGTCATGCCCAGCGCCACGATCGCGAGCATACTGTTCTGTCGCATGATGTTCATGAGGTTAACAGGCGTCAGGAAGGTTTCATAACGAAACGATGCGAACAGAGCCAAACTAAAGAGCAGGAGCAGCGCGCCCTGCGAGGTGAGGAGTCTCGCGAGACGCCTCGAGAACTGCATAAGCGCAAGCGCAAGAGATCTTGTGGCAGTCATAACGCGTTAGACCTCCTTAGGACGCTGTAAAAAAACAGCGAAAAGAATAATTACCGATTTTAAAACCAATGACCAGGTGAACGGAATGAGGAGCATATTGAAGCTCGTAGAGATCACCTGCATGATCAGGGCTCCGACAACAGTTCCGAGCACATTCGCGCGGCCACCGGAGAAGGGCGTGCCGCCAACAACAACGGCCGCGATGGCGTCGAATTCCGCGTTGACACCGACCTTGCTGGGATCGCCCATGGCGAGTCTCGCCGTCTCGACGAGCCCGGCAAGCCCGGCAAGCAGGGCGGTAATCATATAGACGATGTATTTGACACGCTCCGCACGGATGCCCGCAAGCCGTGCAGCCTCCTCGTTGCCGCCGACTGCAACGATATGACGCCCGAAAAGCGTAGAGCGGATACAGAAGAGGGCTCCCGCAATGACGACTGCCGCAATCACAACCTGAATCGGGATGGGTCCGAGATAGCCCTTTCCGAGCGCTTCAAACGTAGGATGGGCAAAGGGAACGAGCTGACCGTCCCCGACGACCTGAGCGACCCCACGCCAGATGATGAGAGCCGCCAGGGTGGTGATCAGGGGGTCAAGTTTCAGACGTGAGATGAGAAAGCCGTTGAGAAAGCCAATCAACAGGGCGCTCCCCAAAGCGACCGAGATGGCGATCGCCATTCCGTGATTGATAAGCAATGCCACAATGACTGAAACCAATCCCATAGTGGAGCCGACTGTGAGGTCGATACCACGTGAGGCAATGGCGAACGTCATGCCGACGGCAACGATCATCGTCGTAGACACCTGGAGCAACATATTTAGGGTGTTGCTCACTGTAGCGAAACGCGGAGTAAAGACGGCGTTCGCAACATAGAGAATGAGGAGCGCCGCAGGTGCGCCCAAGTTTGGGTTCCACAGGGTTCCCCTACCCAGACCCCGCTTTTTGCTATTCATTTGCATCTTGCTCTGTTTCATACTGTCCACCGACGGCTTCCCTACGATCTGCGCCTTCCGCCATGGCATGCAGAATTGCCTTTATGTTCTTCTGCTCGCCACTGAGTTCTGCGACTGACCGCCCATCACGCAGGACGACGACACGCTGTGAGCCTTCAACGAGCTCTTCCACTTCCGATGAAATCATGAGAACCCCAAGCCCTTGCTCCGCCAGTTCAGCAATGAGCCGTTGGATCTCGCTTTTTGCACCAACGTCGATACCGCGAGTCGGCTCGTCGAGGAGAAGAAGTTTCGTATTCTTGCACAGCCATCGTGCGAGAAGAACCTTCTGCTGATTGCCGCCTGAGAGTTCGTGGATCTTCTGCTCGGCGCTAGCCGCCTTGATACCAAGACGCTGCATGAAACGGGCGACGAGCTCGCCCTGTCGTTTCCTGGAAACAATGCCCCATTGTGTCAGGGCTGGTAGGGCGGCGAGCGTGAGGTTTTCGCGCACCGAAAGCTCAGGGATGATGCCGTCCGCCTTGCGGTCTTCTGAGAGGAAAGCCATCCCCGCGTCGATGGCGTCATGGGGACCACCTAGGGAGAGAAGACTCCCTTCAAGTTTTACGGTTCCACCGTCAACTGGTTCAGCTCCGAACAGAGCGCGCGCCGTTTCGCTACGACCAGAGCCGAGCAAACCTGCAAGTCCAACGATTTCGCCATGCCGCACTTCAATTGAGACGCCGTTGAGCCGATTCTGATATTTGAGAGCTTCCGCCTGCAGCAGCACTGGCTGACCTGCCGCGTTTTGCGACCGTCCCGCGAACGCCGTGACTCCTTTGCTCACCTCATTGGGCTTGCGCCCCAGCATATGACAGACGAGATCCAGGCGATTGAGCATGCTCAGCGACTGCGTCACGATGTTGCGCCCATCACGCAGGACTGTCACGCGATCGCACACGGCGTAGAGTTCTTCAAAACGGTGGCTGACGTAAACAATGGACGTCCCTTCCGACTTGAGTCTACGCATGACGTCAAAAAGAACACAGACCTCGGTTTCCGTAAGCGAGCTTGTGGGTTCATCGAGGATGAGCACCCGTGCACCAAAGGATATAGCGCGCGCGATCGCCACCATCTGGCGATGGGCAATATTGAGCGAACCAACCACCGAGCGCGGGTCGATATGCAACCCCAGACGCTCCAGGATCTCAGCCGCCCCGGTGTTCATGCGGCGTCTATCGATGATGCCAAAGCGATGCGGCTCCCTGCCAAGAAAAATATTCTCGGCAACGGTTCGGAAATCTACGAGCTGGATCTCCTGGTAGACGGCTACGATGCCTACCCCCTGCGCTTCGGTCGGGTTCTGGAATGCAACGCAGTTCTGGTCGTACTCTATGACGCCCGAATCCCGTCGATACGCTCCCGTCATGATCTTGATCAGCGTCGATTTGCCAGCGCCATTCTCGCCGACCAGGGCATGGATCTCGCCCGCTTTTAGCTCGAAATCGACGCCCCGCAGCGCCGGCACGCCGGAAAAACTTTTCTTTATGTCCGTCATGCGCAGGACAGTTCGAGTCGCCTGATTCATCGGCCTTACCTAGTTTTTGTCCCGATTACCTATAGCGGAGATCCTTCATTTCGCACCATAGAAATCTTTTTTGTTCATCATGGAAGCTCAGGATAGTTCCTAGCTATCTTTTCTTTATCTTAGGATAGGAAATACTCAGTAGTCTGGTAAGCCAACTTTACCGAATGTAAATATTCTCCGCGTCCCCATGTCAGCGTGTCTCCATTTGGGGAGAATCTAAACGTTGTTTGAATCCTTGCTAAAGATTCTCCGCGTCCCCGTGTCTCCTTGTCTCCGTGTCTGTCTTCACCCGTGAATTTTGGATTAGTTGAGTCCTAGTATGCTTCATGCACAAAATCCTTGGCGTTGGTCACGTCGAAGAGTCTATCCTTAAGAATGATCCTAGGAGGAATTTTCTCACCAGCAAAATACTTCTCCATCGTGGCGAAAACAAGTGGGCCAAAACGTGGGTTTGACTCGACACTCACACCAAGCTCACCCCGGATAATCGCCTCAAGCGCGGCTTTCTGACCATCGATTGAACCGACTATTACATCCTTGCCGGGTTTCATGCCATAGGACTTGAGAGCCTGAATGGCACCCAATGCCATTTCGTCGTTGTGAGCATACACTGCGGTGATGTCGGAGCCCTTGGCTTGGATGATGTTTTCCATTACGCGCTGAGCCGCAGCCCGCGAAAAATCCGCTGTCTGCGTGGCGATGATCTTCATGTTGGGATAACTGCGGATGGCGTCGCGAAACCCCTTAGCGCGATCGATTGCGACCGACGAGCCTGCCGTTCCGGTGAGCTCCACAATTGACGCCTTGCCGTTGGTTGCCTGGGCCAGCCATTGGCCAACGCGGCGACCTTGCGCGATGAAATCCGACCCGAGAAAGCTGACGAAGTGCTCGCCCGGTCTTCCCGCAGCTTCACGGTCAATGAGAAACACTGGTATTTTTGCCGCTCTCGCCGCTTCAAGAGCGGGCGTAAGGCCCTCATACTCGCGTGGCGCGAGGAATATGGCATCGACTTGCCGTGCGATCAGATCCTCGATGTCGGCGAACTGCTTCGACGTCTGCCCCTGGGCGTCCGTCATCAGGAAATCGTAAGTTTCCTTACGCTTGGCGGCTTCGTCCTTGATGCTATTCGTTTCGGCGACGCGCCACGGGCCGATGTTCTCCGTCTGCGAAAATCCGACAATCTTTTTCGTTTTCTCGCGCATACAGCCGGACAGCGAGAAAGCCGCGACGGTAATCGCAACGTAGGCGCTGAATACCAGGAACTTTGAGATATAAACTTGGACACCTGAGCATCCAACACAGGTTTGATTCTTCGCCCGCCCCATCAGATCTCCTATCCATCGTGCCTCTTGCGCTACTTAGAGCTTAGCTCGAAACAAAGACTATTTGGAATCGTCGAAATGGTTACAACCAATTGTGTTGTTGACATCCTCCCCACGCCTAAAGGCGGGGGATTCCAGGAATCACTTCTTGGGTT
>NZ_CAWUDP010000125.1:0-25599 GCF_963920835.1 Scytonema sp. PCC 10023 | reverse complement strand
TGAGGAGGATGAGGAGGATGAGGAGGATGAGGAGGATGAGGAGGATGAGGAGGATATAACTCCCTTATCTCCCTTATCTGCCTTATCTCCCTCATCTCCCTTGTCTTTCCCTAAGACTGGAGTCAAAATACCGCACGACCAATAACCAGTATGAATACTGGTAAATTCTTCGAGCTTGCGCGTCCAGTCAGGGTATAAATACAGAGAGCGCGTACACAACTCTTGCATTGCTTGGTCTGGGATTCTTTCGGCACTGGGTGCCAACATCCCAGCGGCAGCATGAGTAGCAGCTGCAGGAAAATCGCGGCTGACCACTGTCACTTTTGCACCGCGTAATTTTAATTCAATGGCGATCGCCAAGCTGATGACGCCGCCACCAATAATTAAAACGTCACTAGTCATTAGTCATTAGTCATTAGTTAGTTATTAGTCAAGAGTCGATAGTCATTAGTCAACAGCCATTAGTCATAAAATTTTGAACTTTGGACTATGGACTTTGAGCTATAGACTTTGGACTAACAACTCGTCACTCATAACTCATAACTCATAACTTGTAACTTATAACTCATAACTTGTAACTGATGACTAACTACCACAAGGCTCGAACTGGTTCGGTATTCTGATTTGTTTCATTAGGTGATTGATTGCCTGGTGATTGATTGCCTGGTTGATTGTTGTTACCACCGCTTGTGTCGTCTTGAACTTGGTCATTGTTAGTGTTGCTGTTCTGATTTGTCTGGGCAACGTTATTTCTTTGGTCGTTTGCGGGAGCATTACCAGCGGCAGTGCTATTAACATTGATATTAGCTGGCAGAACTTTTGATTCTTTACCCCTTGGTGCTGATGTTGGTGCTGGTGCTTGAGCCGTATTATTTCGTCCGTCCATTGGAAAGCTAATACCCAGCAATGTACCAAGCAAAATTGCTAAGCCGCCGGCCATAAGAATAAGTGGTGTCCATCTACCCATATCGTTATTTCTCCGTCTTAAACTTCTGATGTCCAAACTATTTGAGAACCTTGTCCCCAAAATCCATCATATTTTGTAACCTTCACATCGCCCAAAACTTTGGTTTGGCAGGCTAAGCGTAGGTCTGTTGTAGGAGAATGGGGAGGTAGTGACCGCCGCGCTTTGTCGCGCCAATTTGGCTGTGATACTTTGCCTTCTACAAGAACTGCACAAGTTCCACAGCTGCCAATTCCCCGACAGTTTATAACCTTAGCACCGCTATTGTAGAGGTCAACACCATTTTGCAGCAATATTTGCCGCAGATTGGCTCCGCGAACGCACTCAATTGTTTTACCTTGAGCTTGTACCTTGGGCATTCGTGAACACGCTCGTTAGCTTGTTGTTGTATTGTAACAATTCATTTCAATATAGAAAAATACCGAAACACTATATAACAATAGCTAACCTTAGACCTCAAAAAAGTAGACATCTTGCACTCAATAGATTTTTGTAGGCGGGGAACAACTGAGAAGTCGCTATTCTAGGAACTCAGAAATGCCAACTGCATTCTATATTCTGCTTTTTGTTTCCTTTATCCGGCTCAGCACTCTTATTGAGTGAGCCTAAGGAACGGTAAAATCTTTTTTTAAGAACTAAACAAGTATCCTGTAGTACTTTCGTCTTGCCCTATCCTTAACTGTACTTACACATTGCCTTAAAAGTTGTCTCCAAGAGTTCCTATTTTATGACTGCAAATTCCTCACCCCAACTTTGGATCTATGACACAACGCTACGGGATGGTACTCAACGTGAAGGATTATCGGTGTCCATAGAAGATAAGTTACGCATTGCCCGCAGGCTGGATCAACTTGGAATTCCTTTCATAGAAGGTGGTTGGCCTGGAGCAAATCCTAAGGATGTACAATTTTTCTGGCATCTCCAAGAAGAACCGCTGACTCAAGCAGAGATTGTCGCCTTTTGCTATACCCGACGCCCTGAAAAAACAGCAGCAGATGATCCAATGTTGTCAGCAATTCTTGCTGCTGGTACCCGTTGGGTGACAATTGTTGGCAAGTCTTGGGATTTACACGTTACAGAAGGACTCAGGACAACTCTTGCAGAAAATTTGGCGATGATACAGGATACGATTGAGTATCTTCGCTCTCAAGGGCGTCGGATTATATACGATGCAGAACACTGGTTTGATGGCTACAAGCGAAATCCAGATTATGCTTTACAGACATTACAGACAGCAATCTCTGCTGGTGCTGAATGGATAGTTCTTTGTGACACTAATGGCGGCGTTTTACCTCACGAAATTACTCAAATTGTCACAGATGTGGTAAAGGCGATCGGGGATTGGGGACTGGGGACTGGGGAAGATTCCCAATCCCCAATCCCTAATCGCCAATCACCAATTCCTCAGATAGGAATTCACACTCATAACGATTCAGATACGGCAGTTGCCAACGCCTTAGCTGGTGTTATGGCAGGAGTGAAGATGGTTCAAGGTACCATTAACGGGTATGGTGAACGCTGCGGCAATGCCAATCTCTGTTCGTTGATTCCCAACTTACAACTCAAGCTAGGTTATAAGTGTATTGAAGATAACCGATTGTCTCAGCTGACAGAAACGAGCCGCTTCGTAAGCGAAGTCGTAAATCTTGCTCCTGACGAACATGCTCCGTTTGTCGGACGTTCGGCTTTTGCTCACAAAGGTGGTCTTCATGTATCGGCGGTGGAACGCAATCCTCTGACTTACGAACATATGCAACCGGAACAAGTCGGAAACCGCCGCCGGATCGTCATTTCTGAACAGTCTGGAGTCAGTAATGTTTTAGCCAAGGCACGCACTTTTGGGATTGAACTCGATAAAAATAACCCCACAACAGGGCAAATCCTGCAACGTCTGAAAGTTTTGGAAAGCGAAGGATTTCAATTTGAGGCGGCGGAGGCAAGTTTTGAGTTGTTAATGCGCGAAGCTTTAGGCAGTCGCCAGCTTTTCTTTGAAATCAAAGGTTTCCAAGTTCATTGTGACTTGGTTGAGGGGAAAGGAACTTCTAATGCTCTTGCCACTGTAAAAGTCGCTGTCAAGGGTAAGGATATTCTAGAAGCTGCCGAAGGAAACGGGCCTGTTGCCGCTTTAGATGCGGCTTTACGCAAGGCTTTGATAAACTTCTATCCCCAAATGGCTGAGTTTGAGTTGACAGATTATAAAGTCCGGATTCTCAATGGACACACCGGAACAAGAGCGAAAACCCGTGTTTTGGTAGAGTCGGGTAACGGTCATCAACGCTGGACAACGGTTGGTGTTTCCACCAATATTTTGGAGGCGTCTTATCAAGCAGTGGTAGAAGGTTTGGAATATGGTCTTCTGTTGCACTCTCAAGCTGAAGCGGCTTTGAGTACTTCGAGTTGAAAATCCGCCAAGTCGCGCACGATCGCTGCGGAGAATTCTCAACGTCTCCTCTGATTTAACGTGAGTTCTGAGTTCCTAGCTGCGGTTTCTGAGTTCTCTGGTTATGAGTTCTTTCAAAGATCCAATTGCCAATCCCAGACAATTTATTGAAACTCCCACACCACGAAGGTGATTGGCAATTTGGTTGAAGAATTCACTGTATGTTAGTTGTTGGTTGTTAGTTGTTTAATAACCACTCACGCTCACTGCTCACTACTAGCTACTCGCTTCTCTTACGAGAAACTTTCCCATGCTTGAGCAACGAGTTGGCTCAGCCACCGTCTTTGTTGTAGGTCTAGCAGGCTATCGTCAGCTAGCAACTGGGCGGTTAACTCTTCTAAGGATTGACCCTGAGAACGAACAATTTTGATGACACCAGCGATCGCAGCAGCAACCAATTCTTCATCAATCGGCGCTTGTCTCAAGGCAACGATTTCTTGTGGACTGTCTGGGATGGGATAATTCATGGCGTACGTTTACAGAAACAAAGAATGAACAAGAAATGTGAGAAAGTCTTAATATTTCTTTACTGAATTTTCATTCAACCGATACGGCGGAGTTTACCATACTTTATTCGTTTGTTAAATCGGTCTTAATTTATAGATTTATCGGAGATTTTAGAAAAAAATGCAAGAGATTCTTTACCTGGAAATCCCTACTCCCGAGACAAACGCTGTATGCAACTGGCTACATACTGATTTTGAACCAGGAATTGGAGAAAAAGTACTCACCCCGCAAGGCTTTCGCTTGAGAGTTTCTGATACTACAACTAGTACTGGGACTATTTCGGAAAAGCTACCGGTTGAACTTTCTGTTTTCATTTGGTCAGTGCAGCGAACCACCTATTTGAAAGCGTTCCGTTGGGCAGATAAACCCTTTCCCAGAGAGCAACAAATTCTTAAAAAGCTCACCACTGGGTTGAGAAGTCGCTTCCCCCATGAATACCCTGAACCTCCAACGCTTGATTTGTCTAAGCAATCAATTTTTGAGGCGCTTGCTCCCTACTACCCCCTGACTGTTAAATATTTTCAAAAAATGCCCAACGGGGAATATGACTTGAAGCGAGCCTACTGGTGGGAGCAAAGATGGCGCGAAGGTGTACGGAATCCCCAGCAGCCGCGTCAAGTAGTGTTTTCCCATGTAGGGAGAGTAGGAGAAGATGAGGGAGCAGGGGGAGATGAGGGAGATAAGGGAGCAACATCCTCTTCATCCTCCTCATCTTCCTCATCCTCCTCATCTTCCTCATCCTCCTCATCCTCCTCATCTTCCTCATCCTCCTCATCCTCCTCATCCTCCTCATCCTCCTCATCCCCTTCATCCCCCTCATCCTCGCCCCAATACGACCTGATCTACATCGGCGGGGCGCTTGGGGTTATCCATGCAGCAGTCATGGCAAAACTGGGCTATCGAGTGCTGCTGTTGGAACGATTGCCTTTTGGGCGAATGAACCGAGAATGGAATATTTCCCGCGATGAGATTCAAAGTTTACTCAACTTGGGTTTGGTGACGACTGCAGAAGTGGAATCGATTATTGCACGGGAGTACAAAGACGGATTTAATAAATTTTTTGATGCTAATAATCCTAGCCACCTAAAAGCGCCTGTTTTACACACCCCTACAGTGCTCAATGTGGCTTTAGATTCTGAGAAATGGTTGCAAATGTGTGGGCAAAAGCTGCGAGCCGCAGGTGGTGAAATTTGGGATCAGACAGAGTTCATGCAGGTAGATGTATATAATACACAAGTCGTTGTTACTGTCAAGGATTTAACCAGTCAAACCCAAAAGCAAGTGAGTGGGCGACTAATAGTGGATGCTATGGGAACCGCTTCACCAATTGCATGGCAATTGAATGGTGGTCGTGCTTTCGACAGTGTTTGCCCGACTGTGGGAGCAGTCGTTGAGCGGGGATTTGAACCGGGAGTATGGGATTCTCAGTATGGCGATGTGCTATACAGTCATGGGGATATCTCGCGAGGAAGGCAGTTGATTTGGGAGCTGTTTCCTGGAGCAGATGAAGAATTGACAATTTATTTATTTCATTACCACCAAGTGAATCCCAAAAACCCCGGTTCGTTGCTGGAGATGTACGAGGACTTTTTCACGATTTTGCCAGAGTACCGCCGCTGCGATATGGATAAGCTGGTGTGGAAAAAGCCGACTTTTGGATATATACCGGGGCATTTTAGTGTGGGGAGCCGCGATCGCACTGTTGCTTTTGACCGTTTGATAGCGATCGGCGATGCAGCATCACTCCAGTCTCCCTTAGTTTTCACTGGCTTTGGTTCTTTGGTTCGCAACCTAGAACGCTTGACAACTCTTTTAGATACCGCCCTCAAACATGACTTGCTGAGTTTCCGCCATTTGAACCAAATTCGCGCCTTTCAAAATAATATTGCCGTCACTTGGATGTTTTCCAAAGGAATGATGGTTCCTACTGGCAAATTTATACCACCCCAGCGAATTAACTCTATGCTTAACAACTTTTTTGGGTTGTTGGCAGATGAACCTCCAGAGGTGGCAGATAATTTCATTAAAGATAGATTCGATTGGTTGACCTTTAATCGGCTAGCGATTAAAGCAGCTTGGAACAATCCTGCATTGCTACCGTGGATTTGGGAACTTGCAGGTGCTAAGGATTTACTCAGATGGACTGGAAACTATTTTGACTTCAGTCGCCACGCTCTTTTACGCACTTTGCTTAGTGGATGGTTCCCACGCTTTCTTCGGCAAATTGGTCCTTGGCTGGAACCCCGATATCCAGCATTGTGGTTACGGCTATTAGCGATTAGCTATGCTCTCACCACAGGCATTGCACGTCCCCAAAATTCAGTAGCTCAAGTTACATCGGAAACGACACTTCAGAAGCCAAAAGCCATTTAGTTCTTTGTCATGAGTCAAAAATTCTTAACTAATGACTAATGACTAATGGCTCTTGGGTCTAAAATTTGGTAGCTCCACAGCAGCCAAAGACTTTCGCCGCTTGGGTGCACGCTGCGGGTAAAGCACTGGGGAGGGAGAATTGGAGTTGGTATCGTAGTTAGTCAGCTCTTGAGAGTCAGTATTTTCTGACAATTCCACAGATGACAATTGCGATACCTGTATCCAATAGTCCTCAGTTTCCTCTGGAGAATCAATACTTAGTGATGTTTGAGCAGTTTCTGGTTCCGAAGTCTGGGGTATTACAGAAGTTTCCCAAATAGCTTCAGACGCCAAGGTACTGGCTGCATCTTTTTCAGCAGCAGGTTGTGCAGATGTGGACACAGGATTGGCAACAAAAAACATTTGCAGCACACCATCCAATTGCTCTTCTAAGCTTGCTGAACCCAAAGATGAAACTGTTTCAATTTCTGGTTGTGGTGTGTCAACTGGTTGCGTTTGTGTAAATGTTTCTTTTGGATCTGAGGTGTCCCAACTAGACGATGGATTAGGTATGGAATGATCCCATTGGTGTGGGGGTGATGCGATCGTTTCCCCGCAAGGATTATCTACACTATCTGTAAAAAATTCAGATTCCGCTGACCAAGGTCGAATCGGTTGCGCTTGGGAAAACAAAAAGCTAGAGTGCCTAGATGGTCTTGTTTGACTGCTGTTTATGTCGTTATGATCAAGGGAATCGTAGCTAGGGACTGGTGTCTCCAGACACTTTTCCAAAGCTGCTTTAAATTGTAGAGTCTGGCGTTGTTGTCGCATCAGCCTCGTCCGTAGCTCTCGACAAGAGTTTTCTGATTGCAATAGCTGGTGAGACTGTTCGTTGCAGCTAGATTTCATCAGCGCACATTCCCGCTCTAATTGAGCAAGGCGTTGTTGGCTAATTTCTAGCTGCGCTTTGTAATTTGAAATCAAACTTTCCTGGCGCTGAACCGTTTGCACAGCAGTTTCCAACTGTTGAAATAAGGAATTTACTTGCTCTTGAGTGGCAGTAAGTTCCTGAGTTTGTTGGTTAAGCATCGACTCTGTCACACTTGAGCGCTTTTTGTGCCACTGCAAAGCCATCTCTGACTCAGTTAAGGTAGCTTTTAGCTCCTCTACTTTGTCATACAACTCATTATTGGCAGAACGTAATTCTTGATTCAACTCCAGCAATTTCTGGAATTCAGCGTCTATGAGTTCTTGTTTTTCGCTGTTAGGTTCTGCAACCCATTCTTGCTGCAGTGCATCTTGTTCTGATGCAATTTCGCTTTCGCACTGGTTGTTTTGTGTTGGTGCCAGTAGTGGCTGGTTAGCAACAGCAGTGCTTCCACTATTGTTAACTGAGTAGAATGGACAACTCACCTGCTCGGGTTGCAGCGAATACGTAGTTGTTAGGGGTTCAACAAAATCCCCATTGTTTGGGGTGTCAGTTTGATTCATCACTCTCTTCACCCACCAGCCTTAAATTACAAAGCAGAGACTGCGGTAGCATGACATATAAATGCTGTCTCATTACAAGAGACTATCGAAGGCAAGTTTAGTTTCTTGTGTAATTAAGTCACTAAACATGAGCTAGTTATAGCTTTTCCTCACTGCTGCTTGCAAAAAAAACAGAATTAAAAAATACTCTCGTTTTTGATGAAGCAACATATGTTGTTTGATAGTCTTACCCTGTTTATCTCTGCTAAACAGTTGTAGCAGTTTTTCTTTGGAAAAATACAACAATGATGTTGATACAATGTTGCAGTTTGATAGATCTGTAAATCAAAGGGAGAAAACATATACCCCTGAGTATCTTACCATCAGGGGTGCGAATTTGTATTAATTTCTATCAAGCTAGAGGTTGACAGTGGAGTATAAATATGATAAGTAAGAAAATTTTTCTAGGGGAAACCACTAAAAAAAGCGATCGCCTTTATTATTCCGATTAAAAGACAACTCATAGTTGGTAAAAGACCAAGTTGCAGTAATTTGTAGGGTGGGTACTGTCCAGTCACGACACACCAACGATATAGGAAGGTAGGCAGTGCCCACCCTACGTTAGATTCGCCTTTTTCATCTCCCCTTCTTGTTTACGGCAGCCAACGGGGATGAAATCCAACTAGGGGAAGTTGTTCTGGCTTAATCTCGTTTGCCGCAGCAGGGTCGGAAATGGGCAGCAGGGGCATTAACCACAGGCTACTGGTAGCTATTGTCTGTCCGTCATCAGTTGTTAACATATTTGCTTGTGATGAGCCGGTGGGGGTTGTCTGCGGTACAACTTGGTCAAATAACAACCCCAAACCATCAGGTGCTAAACTCATCTCCACATTCCGTTGGTCGGGGGGCAATACCAGCAGTGGTTTTTGTTGCCCGCTTTTGAGGTCGATCGCCACTAAATATGGCTGTTCCTGATACAGTTCTCCTGGTAAGAGCTGAGTTAACAAGCAGTAAAGGGTGGGTGAGGCGGTATCAAACTGGCAGCTAACAATTGAGCCTTTGGTGCGTAGCATTTGTTTTTGCACGCCTTGGTTAGTCACCAGAAACAAATCTCGGGTGTAATCTGAATTAAACTTGACCATTGCCGCTTGCGAACCATCCTTAGAGAAAGCCTGCACTAAGCCAAACTGTGGTAAAAAATCTAGGGGTTTGCTGGTTTCTGCTTCCAGGGCTAATATTGCTGCACCTTGACCTTGGGCAACTGCGACAGCTTTACTATCCGGCGTGATGATAAAGTCTCCCCCTGGTTGACTTTTGAGACGTTTGAGGGTTGGTTTGTCTTGAGAATTTTTGCTGTTTACGGGCATAAACCACAGCCCAAAGTCGCCTGGATCATCTTTTTTGCCTCGTTGGACAACAAGAATTTGTCCATCAGGCGATAAGTCAAATTTCAGGTTTTGATATTCCTTGTTATCCAAAATTAGGTCAACTCTACCTGGTGCTTCTGCTTCTTTTTCAGATTGCGTAGAAATACCGCTTGTGACAGTATAAAGCTGAGATGAAAGTAAGTCTTGGCTTCCGAGTTTGCGAGCAGAAAATAAAATTTTATCCCCATTTGGAAAGGGCTTAAAATCCATCACAAGTAAGTCTTGAGGCGTGAGTACTTTTTTTTGTTGTTGGGTGAGATTGTAGAGAACTAATCGTCCCTTGTCTTGTTGATCTGCTCCGACGTAAAGAATAACGCGATCCCGTGTGCGAAAACTTCCTGTAAACGGTTGTATTTGTCTGTTTTTTCCTTCTTGTTCCGAAAATTTATCCTTGGCTGCCTCTAGCTGTACTTTGTACGTTGTTCCATAAGGGGCTGGTGTCATCAGTGTGTAAACCATCCGCCGCCCTGCCCAACTCATTTTACCTGCTAAGGGCGGATCGATTCTTATGTTATCTTCTACGCTTTTTGAGTCCATTGGGCGACTAAAGGTGAGGCTGAAGGATATATCATCTGCTCCAACTTCTTGGTTCTGCCAGCTAAAATGACGCACGCTAGGCTTAACTGCATCACCCTGTAACATTAATAGCCCAATCAGCAGACTGAGGATGAGCATCAGCCCGATAGCAATACGATCTAGTGGTTGGAAAAAAGTTTTACTAGTAGTCATTAGTCATTAGTCATTAGTCATTAGTCATTAGACATTAGACAATATTGCATCTCTTTGATTTCATCTGTGTCCATCTGTGTCCATCTGTGGTTAATTATTCTTTTTTTCGACTTTTGCAAGAAGTCTATTAGTCATTAGTCGATTTTGATGACTTTCGACTATCAACTCCTGACTAGTAAGAATATGGATTTTTCGGTTGGGGAATTTTTTTCAAGGAAGTTGCACCGATAGTCAATTGGCGTTTATTTGCCAAATTTTCCGTCATCATTTGTCCTTCAATTTCCAGCCAGGTATCGGGTGGATATTGATCGCGAGTCTCTTTCAGTTTTACAGGTAATCCCACAGGATAGGCATCTGCAGCGCAGCAAGTGATGACAAATCGTGCCAAGAAGAAATATTCTTTTCCTAAATCCGGTGGGTGGATAACAAATCCCTGTACCTTGACTTTTTGTCCTGTATATGAATCTGGTTCTGGATAGACGTTGAGCGTACGTACCCAATCTAGGAGTGTTCGCTCTT
Organism: Scytonema sp. PCC 10023; assembly: GCF_963920835.1. NCBI lineage: Bacteria > Bacillati > Cyanobacteriota > Cyanophyceae > Nostocales > Scytonemataceae > Scytonema > Scytonema sp. PCC 10023. The sequence goes on along the minus strand of NZ_CAWUDP010000125.1, from coordinate 15,191 downwards.
CTGGACGGGTCGAAGGGCGGAATGCTTGAGGTTGGGCGCGTGTTGCTCCCACTAAATCTGTCACACCTCGCGCAAGCGCTGTTTGGCTGGCAAAAACCTGGGGTGTAATTGTTAATCCTAGGATTGCTGCTGTTAAGAGTATTGCACTACCCCAACCTGGTGGAAAGAAACTCAGGTGCTGCACACTTGGAGCCACCTCACGCCGCTGCCGCAAAAGTTGCAGTGTCTTGAAGCCACTAACAATGAGCAAGCCAATTGCACCTGTAATTGCTAACCAAAAGTAATCGGGGTGAATTAACAAGTTGAGTTTATTAGTTAGCCAGTACTTGAGGATTAAAATACCCCAAGCTGTGATTGCTAAAACATCAACCCAAGACTGTAATTTATAATTACGGATTTTAGATTTTGTTTTTGGTATTGAAGTCATTGGTGTTTAGTCATGAGTCATGAGTCATTAGTCAGAACGCAACAGACAAATGACAAAGGAAGAAATAACCAAAGGAAAAATAACTCCTTTTTTAAATAACGTGCAAGTTAATGAAGAGGGTCAATAAAAATGTTAACTGTCCTGCTAAAACAAACAAGTAGATGACAGCCCTTGGTTTCAAAATTGATAACAATAAACCAATGCCTTTGATATCAATCATTGGTCCAAATATCAGAAAAGCTAACAAGGAACCACTGGTAAAAGTTGAGGCAAAAGACAGGGCAAAAAATGAATCAACTGTAGAGCAAATTGACACCACTGCAGCTAATATCATCATGGCAGTGATTGAGGTAATTGGACCAGATCCTAAACTGATGATAAATTCACGAGGGACTGATACTTGAATAGCAGCAGCGATCGCGCTTCCTATAACTAACACCGCCCCTAATTCGCGCAATTCTTGCACGCAATTATCCACCAGCAACCGCAGTTTATCTGCTAAGGGTTTACTGGGTTTAGAGGTTGCCATATTTGCTTGCACGCCATTAGCATCTATCCGCATCGTTTGACCTGCTTGCCCTCCTAGCAAATAAGTCCCAGACTGTAGTAAGGTGGGTAGCGTTGCTTGCTGCTGTTGTACTAATTGATTTCTGGTGGAGCGTTTGCCTTGTGGGTTTGCAGGTGGGTTGAATTTCAGATAACGAGCGATCGCAGGTTCTACAATCGTTGCTAAGTCTTTTTGAAAACTAAAGACAAAGCCAACAATGACTGCAATCAATAGGGAAAATACGACTCGTAACACCACTATTTCTGGCTGATCGCGAAATGCCGTCCAAGTTACCCAAATGACAATCGGGTTGACTGTCGGTGCTGCTAGCAAAAAGCCAATTGCTACTGGTATCGGTACTCCTTGCATGAGCAACCGCCGTGCTACTGGTACGTTACCGCATTCACAAACAGGAAATAAAAAGCCCACTAGGCTACCAGCTAATGCACCCAGCAAAGGATTTTTGGGCATTTTTTCCACCAGTTTGCGCTCATCGACAAAAAACAGTAGCAAACTAGAGAACAAAACCCCAAGCAACAAGAAAGGTATCGCCTCGACGAGCAGACTGAGAAAAAGGGTAAAACCATTGTTCAGTTGATTCATGTGTCTCGCTGATCAAAGCGCTGTTGAGTTTTTCGGTTGTGCCAAATCATTTTTTTCAAAATCGGTATTATCTACAGGTAGGGACAATGAAACAGCACTCAAGTCACAAGATTTTTTAATGCTAATTGTGACATATGTCTGTTGCCAATCTTTAGTTGCGCATGAGCCATTAGCAATAACCTGTTTCATTTAGCTGTATATACTTGCCTCCATGTACAAAAGATGAATCTTATTCCTAGTGCAGCGTGGCGCAAATAACAAGGGCAGTTCAGAACTAGTCAAAAGGCAGATATCACAAACATTATTTCCTTCGTTTAGGTTAGGGCAAAGCCCTACAGTTCCTGCTGCCTTCTGCCTTTAAGCACTAGATTGTTAAACTTAAGAAATAGTTCCACTTTCGGAGTGTCAGCACTTAGGGTGCACAATTACGGTTAGCTCAGTAAATTCTTCTTGATATTATGTTGTGTCTTACGCACTTTCATAAAGGGTTCACAGTTTTTAAACATTCGGGGATCGCTCTTGGTAACTACTTATTATGAGATATTACTATTTTTGGCAACATCCCATATGACTATGGATAAATACCTACTACAAAAATTTTCAACTCGCAAGACCAAAATGGAACAAATACGCTCTCGTACTCAGGCTGAATTTATTTAAAAATCAACCCTACCCCAGGAGCAGAAGGCTCTGTGGACGACATACAGCACATTGTTCGTGCATGAAGTACAATGTTCTTGTCTAAAAGCAAGACTAAGAGCCCTTTTGACTTCTAGCTTAGAAATTGGTGCTGTATGCGTTTCAAGCAAAAGTGTTACAGTTTTCCAGGCAGGGTGGCATTAAATTTTAGCAAATCATCCATAGGATAGATATCTTTTAACACCATTATCTTGAAAAGACAAATCTGCTGCTGATACACAGGGGCGGAATATCATCAAACATTGATAACATCATTTAAAAACGCAAAGACGCAAAAGTGTAGAGACGCGCCATGGCGCGTCTCGACCTTTGCGTCTTTACACAAAATTTAAATTTAGGGAGAGCAATTGTATTGCCTACGCGGCTGTTGTTACTGTTTTGCTGTGCGAGCAAACCACTCCTGGTATGTTTTCTGGTGTTCTTGATCTTCTACCAGAATTGTGACTTGCACCGCTTTGCATCCATGATTTCGCTCAAGGGCGATCGCATTTAAAAGTAAGCTAGCTATTTTAGGGGAGCTAAATTCACCACTCACGGTTAAACCGCCATCAAAATTAGCCAATGCAGGTGTTTCTCCTTCAGTCACCCCTTCTGGTGTTTGGGCTTGAGTCAAATCAATACCAGAAATTTCTTCTTGTCCCAAATCTATTTCTGCAAGCTGTTTGCGTTCTGGGCTAACTTGTTCTACTATCAGTTTCTCGCGCCTGATGGGAACTTGTACTATTTCAGTTTCAATTTCTTTACGGACAATTACCTCGCCAATTTTGCGCTTCGTGCGGTCAATGACTAATCGTTCTCCTAGCAAACGAATAATTTCTTCTACTGAATCTATGTGGATATCGGTAGCATTTGTTACTCCTGCAATGTTCCCTGAGTCTTGTGTATTTGCTTCTGGAGTGTTTGAATTTTGTTCCATTTCACTGACTTGGCTTTCTCTTTGTATATATTCAGGTAAATATTCTATTTGTTCTATTTGTGATTTATCCACGTTTATAAAAATTTGTTTAATTTGTGAATCAATTTTTTCAACTAGCTTACTACTTAATAGAAACAATTGATCCTTTACCTGATTATCCGAGTCAGATACCACAAAGTTTAACTGACGATTGCCATCTATGATTAAATCTTGAACCTCACCTACTACCTGACCTTGCCTATCAATGACAGCATAATTTTTCACTTTTGCCCTCAAAGTTTCTAGCAAGGCGCTAATTCTTGTGATTTTACTTGCCTTTTCATTGTTTATAGGAAATGTTTTGTAAGTCATTGTTAGCACTTAGTAACTGCTTACCCTAAAATTCTAAAATAATTTATCCATTTATTTATAAATAAATGGGAAATAGAGACGCGTAAGCCTTGCTCTACTCTTAGGTGAGGCAATTGCGCGTCTCTACATTGATGAAGGTGAACTAAAAGGCTCTTCGAGTTCTTTTAGAGAAGATTTTTGCTCTCAGCCGCACAAATTTGTCTATTTGCGGGCGGCTGGTCAGGCAATTACAAGGCTTGATTTAGCGTTCATCAATGGGAAGACCAGGAGCGTTCACATCCAATTCTTCACGGCGAATTGTTTCTTGAGCCTCAACGGTGTCATGGTCTACAACTTTCCGCACTCTGACTTCTTCACGCACAAATGCTTCTTTGCGAACGTCAGCTGTTTCTTCGTAGATTTCCACGCGAGCAACTTCTCCTTCACGGAAGTTAGCTTCGCCAGGAGCAACTGCTCTACCAGCATCGGCTGGAGTGACTCGCTCAACAACGACTCGTTCTTTTTCTACTGGAACCGTAACTCGCGCAGTTTCAGTTTCAACGTGCTTGCCAATAGCTACTTCTCCAGCTTTTTGGCGTCTCTTATTGGCAATTAGCCGTTCTTCGTATAGTTTCAGGGTTTGATTATTCTGCTCGTTCAATTGGAACAGAGAAGGCTCGTGGTCGTAATTGTAGCTATTACGGTCGTAAGTGGGAGTTGTTGCTGCTGGATAAGCTGCACCCGCCAAAGGAGCCGATGCTTCTAGAGGAGCTGATGCTTCCAGAGAAGCTGATGTATCTACAGGTCGGTTTCCGGGGGTGCGATAGACACCGCGTACGCGCTCTTCGTAGTCGTAATCAACGGTATCACGCTCGTTGAACTCAGGTAAATTTTCAGCTTGTTCTCTGGTTAAGCCAAGCGCAAAAACACGATCAAGGTTATAGTCGATGCGAGAACGACCAACTGGTAAAAGAACTTTCTTACCAAAAATCCAGAAACCTAAGTCAACAACTAGATAACGGAAACGACCTTCTTCATCTACCAAAACATCACTAACTGTACCAATTTTTTCGTCGTTTACTTCTGTGTAGACGCCCAGCCCCTTGACATCAGTACCTTGAAAACTATCTTTGTAGTTTGGATCGAAATCTGCAATTTTGTGTAAAGCCATGCTATTTTCCCCTCAAAGTCTTTGTATCTCCTACCAAGTACTTTAAAGAATTTCCCGGCTATGCTCCATCTCCCTAACGAATGACTTAAATTATATTATTAATGCTCAATAGTGGTAGTTCTTTTTGATTTTTGTATAGTTCATCCTTTCTTGACTTTTTCCTAATCCTGTTAGCAATTTCAGATATTTTTTTACATCAAAAAGAAACACAGACAAAAGATGTATGTTTACCCTTTTGCCTGTATTATTTTACAGTCAATTTTTAATTGAGATTTTTTTGGCTAAGCAATTTAAAAACGATCATTTGGAGTCGTATCAACTTGGTTTATGGGCAAATCCCCTTGAGTATTAATATCTAACTCTTCCCGACGAATTGTTTCTTCTGCTTCAACTGTATCCCTATCAACCACTTTTCTGACGCGGACTTCCTCACGCACAAACGCCTCTTTGTGAATTTCAGGCGTTTCTTCATAGATTTCTATGCGTGCTATTTCCCCTTCTTGAAACTGAAGTTCGCTGGGATTGACTGCTCTGCCTGCATCTGTAGGATTAATTCGCTCAATAACAACTCGCTCTCTTTCAATTGGTACAGAAACTCGTGCTGTTTCTGTTTCAATGTGCTTACCAACTGCTACTTCCCCTGTCTTGACACGGCTTTTGCTGGCTACGAGGCGTTCTTCATACAGTTTGAAAGTTTGATGGTTCTCGTCATTCAAATTGTACAAGGATGCATCTTGTTGATAATTGTACGTATCGCGATTGTAAGCAACGTCACTTGATATTGGACGATACGCACCGCGTACCTGCTCTTCATAATCGTAATCAACGGTTATGTTGTCTCTGTACTCAGGCAAACGTTGCACTTGCTCTTTGCTGAGTCCATCAACAAAAACGCGGTGCTGATTATAATCAATACGGGAAAGACCAATCGGTAATAATATTCTTTTATCAGAAGAATCATATTGAGTGTCTATAACCAGATAGCGAAAACGACCATCTGCATCAACTAGCACATCGGCAACTGACCCAATTTTTACATTGCCTTCTGTATATAAATCTAAAGTTCTGATATCGTCACCACCAAAAGTTTCTCTATAGTTTGGATCAAAGTCTGCAAGTTTGTAGAGAGGCATAATCTTGTCTTTACATTTAAGAACATCTATTCTTTACAGTAGAAATAGATTTGATGATTGCCATCTCGCTGGCGACTTAATTTATGTAATTAATTATCAGCCATTAGTCATCATTCTTTAGTTGGGAGACTATTGACGGAAGAGTAAATAACTCAATATATACTTATAAAGATATAATTTTACTTGGGTTGAGCTTCTGATTCTTTTCATTCAATCTCTCTATGGTATGATGTTAAAAAATAGTCAATAAATAATAAGATAGAGATTAGAATTCCAAAAGGTAGAGAAGTTTAGACTATTGTGATTGAGACTACTAATTCAAAATTTCAACTCTAAAAGAAAACCTAATAAAAATGTCTGGTCAATCTTGGTTATCACAGCTCAAACAACACAAAGTTATTGCAGTTATCCGCGCCGCAGAGGTCTCATTGACACGCCAATTGGCTTTAGCTGTGGCATCTGGAGGAATGCAGTTGATTGAAATTACTTGGAATAGTGCTGGTGCGACTGAATTGATCGCGCAACTCAGGGTAGAATTACCTAACTGTACTATTGGAACTGGTACGCTGCTTAATCTAGAGCAAATGCGGGAAGCAATTGCTGCAGGGGCACAATTTCTCTTCACTCCCCACGTTGATCCAGTGATGATTAAAGCAGCAGTGGATATAGGCGTACCTATCATACCAGGAGCCCTCTCCCCAACAGAAATGGTTACGGCTTGGTCTAGTGGCGCAACCTGTGTCAAGGTGTTTCCCGTGGAAGCAGTAGGAGGCGTAAGGTATATAAAAAGTTTGCGAGGACCATTGGGTCATATTCCCTTAATTCCGACAGGGGGTGTGACTTTAGAAAATGCCAAGGAATTTTTACAAGCAGGGGCGATCGCAGTTGGTTTGAGTAGTCAGTTGTTTCCCAAAGAGTTTGTAGATACTGAAAATTGGGAGGCGATCGCTCAAATAGCAGCAAACTTGCTCCAAAAAATTAGTTAGTCGTGTTATATCCTCGCCAAGGACTAACTTGGAGTATGCCTTGCTTGGTAAACACCACCTTAAAATGAACAATCTCTTCCCTAGTTGCTGGTCGTCTTTTCACCAGCTTGTAGAGTAAGTCATTCTTCGTTGTTTGTTGAGTGAACTGAGCACCATCTGAGTTAACCAACTGATAACCTAAATTTTCCTCAGCCCGTCCCCGTTGTTGCCAAGCTTGATTCAGTTGGTTGTAGACTTTTTGAGTCAAAGGATAAAACAGGGTGGAATCGGTACTCTCGGGATGCTTAGTCAAAACTGCCGCTAATTCTGAAGCGAAAGGCGGCGTAGTCATAGCTGCTTTGAAGGCACTTGCCAAATCTTGATAGTTTCATCTGCACTGCCACTGGCGAGGGTATGACCTTGAGGATTGAAAGCCACAGACCAAACGGCTTTATTATGTCCTACAACAGTGCTTAGCAACTTCCAAATTAAAAAATATCCAACTTTTTTTGTGGGGTGGGCATCCTTGCCCGCCCAGTTTATAGGACGCTCCCCAATCCCATGCCACAAATTGGATAATTTATTCGTTGGAAACCCCTAAGCGCTGTAATAAGCCATTCGGCTTATAACCCCAAGCAGATATTATCGCTGGTGCTTCCATCAGGATGAAATCAGACAAAATGGCGTCATGTCGTAGCAATAAACTGGGAAGTATAGGAGAAAGCGAAAACTTTCCCCAAAGCGCTGTTATTTGAGTATATATGCTATGAAAAGCCTGATTTTTCCTATATGGATGCGTCCTGTGAAACTATTGTTGACTGGGACAGCACTGACCTTGAATATTTTTTTTGCTGCTTCAAATGAGGTTTGGGCGCAATCCAAAAGCCAGACAATTAAACAACAAATACAGACGCTACAAAAATCCGATCAACGTTGGATTCAAATTGACCTTTCAGACCAACGCTTAGTCGCTTGGGAAGGAGGCAAACGTCTTTATGCAATCATGGTTTCCACAGGTAAGAAATCCACCCCAACTCTCACTGGTGTTTTTCAAATTCAATCCAAGCTTAAGTCTACTCGAATGCGGGGTACAGACTATGATATTCCGGACGTTCCACATACTATGTATTACAGTGGAAGCTATGGGATTCACGGTGCATATTGGCATCGAAAATTTGGCACGCCAGTCAGCCACGGTTGTGTCAATCTGCCTCCCAAGCAGGCTAAGCGGCTATTTAACTGGGCGTCGATAGGAACACCAGTGGTGGTGCAAAGGTAGGTCATGGGTTATGGCGGTTCGGCGGTTGAGTCAAGTACAGCAGCACAGACCTAACCCCCAACCCCCTTCCCTACCAGGGAAGGGGGCTATTTCCCCTCCCAGTAAAAAAAGCTGCTCCTCTTCCCTCCCCTAAGAGGGGAGGGTTAGGGAGAGGTGGGGAGGGGTTAGGAAAGAGGTCAATTTGTACTGGTGTAGTAAGCGCTCACTACAAGCCATGTTTAACTCAACTGCGCCACGAGTTGATTCTCCAACAACGTTTCACTGGTTAACAAGTCCTCAACCGTGATTCGCAAAAAGCGTTGCTCATCGATTTGAAAGCGGACTTTGACGCGATCGCTCCCCGGAAATCCAGGCGGTGTCAGTTGGGCAATACTTCTTGCACCATCTTTATCGTTGAGGGATTTGACGTTTGTTTGTCCGGTGGCGATTGAGCGAGTAATCAGGCGATCGCCATCAAAATAAACTTCTGTAGCGCCTGTATCTGCTCCCAATTCCCCCATAATTAATTCAATACTCGGCTGACTCTCCACAGAAGCGCCCAAAACTAATTCTACAGGCTGACTCATTGGGTAAGGTTGCCCAGCTTTAATGATAGGATGCCAGCTGTGGCATTTGTTGCGGCGATCCCAGTAACGGATACCGTAGCTATGGTAAAGAAAATCTTTCAGTTCCACACCTTGAGCAAGCTGCAAAGCACCTTGGGCAATAGCTTCAAAAGGACGCTCGCAACGAATTTTTTCTGGTTCAAAATACTGCTTCACCCATGTTTGGACGGCTGGAAGTTGCACAGTCCCACCAACAAGTAAAACAGCATTAATGTCTGAAACTTCTATTCCCTGGCGTCGCGCTTGCTGCAACAGGGAACTCATTGACTCATCAAGTTGTTCAAAAAACGCGTGTTCTTTGAGGATACTTTCTAGGGTATCGCGGTTGAGTTCTAACTCATAACTTTCAAACGTCTCATCGTTGAAGTAAACTTCACTCGCTTGGGTTTGGCTTGAAAGCTGAATCTTCACCCTTTCCGCCAGTCGCGTTGTCAAGGGACTAGCCACAAGCCCTTGGGTTTTGGCAAAGTAATCAACCAGCCAATTATCAATATCAGTACCACCCAAATTTTGCCCAGCCTTCGCCAGTACGCGAGCGGTTTTTACCTTTTGCTTAGAGTCTTCGGCTAAGGACTTATTCCCCCACTTGAGAAGAAATCCTATGGGCTTTTGAGTGGTTTGCACGCTTTTATCCAGGCGCACCAGCGATAAATCTAATGTTCCGCCGCCAAAGTCAATCACCAAGAGAATTTCTTGGTCTGCCATACCATAACCTAAAGCAGCAGCTGTTGGTTCATCCAACATCCGCACTTGTTCGACGCTTAGGGTTTGGCAAACTTGTCCTAGCCAGTGACGATAAGCTTCAAAGCTGTCTACAGGTACCGTTAACACCAGAGAGTCTATTCCGCCTTGCATTGGTGCCAATTGCTCAATAATTTGCAATAGGAACCATTGCCCTACCTGCTCAAAGCTGATAATTTGTCCATCTATCTCAGGTAAGAAACCTTGGATATCTGCACCAATACCGCGTTTGAAACTGCGGAAAAATCGCGGGTCGTTTTTCAGGTCAAGACCGCGATCGCGCACTTGTTGACCCACCAACACTTGTCCCTTTGAGGCATCTTCAACATAAACCAAGCTGGGAATCAGTGGGGGGTTGAGACTTTGTTGAATCGATAAACCAGGTATGTTGAGAGTTTCTGGTTGTTGGGTAACTGGGTTCCACCGAGCGATAACTGTGTTGCTCGTTCCAAAATCTATTGCTATTGCCATAATTGTTAATCATCTCACGCAAAGATGCAAAGCGTGAAATTATTTTCCCATTACCCATTGTATTTTTAAGAGCGCAGCTATTTCGACAGGAGTTTTCTCAGCACTCTGCCCACATAATAATTAAACAAAAAAGTCAATGCCTTAAAGTAGGATTTATTTTATGAAATTTATATGTAAAGATCATAACAAAGCTAGATGGTGTCCTATGCCTGCTAGCAAAATATCATTCAAGCTATGCAGGAAAATCAACAACAGCCCGAAATCGCACAACAGGCAGCTTGTGCTGATGAAATATTGGCTGCTTTTGAGGAAATAAAGTTTTTACGCGAGCAAGTAGAGTTTTTGCGTGAGTTGGTAGAGAGCCAAAAGCTATATTTGCAGCACAAAGAGAACCAACTGCAACAGCTAGAGCAAGAATTGAAGATCACAAACGAAGAGTTGTTTACTGCACTCACTTTAGACGCAAGTTGCCCCTGAAGGGGCAACTTGCGTCTAAAAAATTTAGAACACTTAACACTCTTTAAGGCGAAGGAACTAGCTAAGACAATTTTGAAAAGTGAAACATTGAAGAGTGAGTCTATAGCTGAGTTGATCACTCTTATTTATGGCGAAAAAGTTAAACCAGAAGAATTGCAACAGACAGACAGGTTAAGTCTTCAAACAAATCCTTTAAAAAAGAATCTTGCCCATAAGAAATCAAAGAATTTAGCTAGAACGGCTAGAAGCCCCACATCTGACCCGATAGGGCAGTGTGGGATGAATAGCCGGACAAAAACTCGGCGCACCTCCGACCTATGTTGACCATCGGTCAACGCGGGAGTGGGGTGCCCGAGTTTTTGTCAATCTCCGGGATTTTTAACGAGTCAATCATCTCATCAATTACTTGAGTCATTGTTTTTTCTGTTAAAGATGCATATAAGCGAAGTTTATTTAATCTTCTTTCAGATGTTCTAACTCTAATATATTTATCCTTTATTTTGTTTCCTCATTGTTTCCTTATAATGTTATCATATATAAAGCAAGGAGGTGATTAAAAGTGTTGAAAGCAGTTAAGGTAAGACTATACCCAACAACTGAACAAGAAATATCTCTAGCCAAATCATTTGGTTGTGCAAGATGGTATTGGAACTATGCCTTAAATGCTTGCATCCAACACTACGAACAAACTGGAAAGTCGTTAAAAATAAGTGTTTACAAGGCTTATCTCCCGCAATTAAAAGTAGAACATCCTTGGTTGAAAGAAGATTGCTATTCTGCTGTTCTACAGTGTGTAGCCATTAACTTAAACAAGGCTTATACAAACTTTTTTGAAGGTAGAGCCAAGTTTCCAAAATTCAAGTCTAAGCATCATAAGCAGTCCATTCAGTATCCGCAAAACGTTAAGGTTGTAGGTGATTGTCTGGATGTTCCCAAAATTGGAGTAATTAAGGCTGTCTTTCATAGACCAATTGAGGGAAAAGTTAAGACAGTTACCATCAGCAAAACTCCTACAGATAAGTACTTTGCATCTATTCTGTGTGAAGTAGAGGGAGATACTAATCAATCATCTGGTGACAAAACACTAGGTATTGATTTGGGCTTAAAGGATTTTGCTATCGTCCATGATGGTAACCAAGTTACTAAGTATTCCAATCCAAAACATCTCAAACGGCACGAAAAAAATCTAGCTAGAAAGCAGAAAAAACTTGCTCGTAAAGTTAAAGGTAGTAATTCAAGAAACAAGTACAGAAAACTCGTAGCTCTTGTTCATGCTACGGTTCAAAATTCCCGCCAAGATTTTCTGCATAAGCTAAGCAGAAAACTGGTAGATGAAAGTCAAATCATCATTGTAGAGAATCTCAATGTTAAGGGAATGGTACGGAACCGCAAGCTATCAAAGTCAATATCCGATGTAGGTTGGGGGATGTTTGTTAATTTCCTAGACTATAAGTTGAAGCGTAAACAAGGACGACTTGTAGAAATAGGAAGATTCTTTCCCAGTTCAAAGACTTGTTCGTGCTGCTTAAATGTTGTTGATGAGTTAATGCTCGATATCCGTGAATGGGATTGTCCCAAGTGCAAGACTCACCACGACCGCGATGGTAATGCAGCATTGAACATAAGGAATGAAGGGATTCGGATATTATCTATGGACGGAGGGAACCCCGTTCTTGCCGTGCCGAGGCAGAGTAAGACCACCTACCTTCCAAGGAAAGGGGCATCTGTCAATGAAGCCGGAAGCCTACACCGACCCGTCAGGGCGGTGTAGGTAGTTCACAGAAGTCGTCCCAGAAACGTATAGAAAGATCTAAGAAGCATATCCAGGAAACCAGGGAACTCTTAGAAAAATCAAAAAAGTGCCTAGAGAAAATCAAATCGCCCTCAGACACCGAAGATTAGGGAATTTATTGCAGCCACCAAGAGCGCAAATGGGCGATCGCTTCTTCCTTATGCTTAGCTTCGACTTCTATCCAAGGCGCTTCTCGGTAAACACTCGGCATCGCGGTGATCAAGTCGCTGTGTTTTCTGTCTTGAAAAGCTTCTTCACCGTTGGAAATATGAACCAACTGCCACTCAGGCTTATCCCAAGTTTCTCGTGCGGCATAAAACATTTCCGCCACGTTCGGATCATCGTAACTCTCTAAATTTTCATGGCAGATGTGGTGATGGGCATCAAATACCAATGGTACATCAGCCCGTTGGCAAACTTCTAAAATCTCACGAGTACTGTAAGCGTGTTCGTCATTTTCCAAAGTCAAGCGGCTTTTGATGTTTTCTGGCAATTCTGAAATCACCCCCACCAGTTGATCTGGGCGTTGAGATTTGCCACCATGAATATTCATCAATGACCAAGAAGAACGTGGTAAACCTAGTAAGTCTAATGTGCGGGCGTGGCGATCTAAAATTTTGATACTAGATGCCACCACTTGTGGTGAATCAGAACTCAGCACCACGTATTGGTCTGGATGTAGTACCATTCGGATGCCCAATCTTGCCGCCCTTTGCCCGATTTTGGCTAAATCTGCACTCATCTTCTCTAAAACAGTTGCGCCGACTTCGTCCTCCCAGTCACTCATGGGGAACAAATTAGAAGTCATCCGATAAAGCCGCAGTGAGTTCCGCACACAAAAAGTTAACGCCAAATCCAAGCGCTGTAAGTTATCGCGATAAAGTACTTTCAGCGCGGTTTCCCGTTGCTCTTCTGGAAGTTCTAAGTAGCGCGTGCGCGTTATTGTCCGGAAGCGCACCTCTTTGGAAAATGTAATGCAAACCAGTCCTAAGTGCGGTGGAGCAGTTTTTTCCAACTGCTGTGCATTAGGTGAATTGTTAGTTGCAATCCCTGATAGGGATTTAGACTCCCGCACTGCTGACATATTACATATCACTATTACGCCACTTCTTTGATTTAACTTATTTCTACCCTTGAGTGGTGAGTATCTAAAGGCAGAAGTCACTCGCTTTGCTCAAATTCAAAATTCAAAATTATAAATTCAAAAATAATACGCGCGTTGCGGCTCAATTACCTCACCCCCGCCCCTTGGCATTGCATACAACGTCTCTAGAGTTTGTCCATTTTCATAGGAACTACAAGCTTCCGTTCCGATAAAGACAACAAGACAGTGTTGTAGAAGTATATCTGCCTAAAGATAGATTTATGAAAAATAGTAAACTTTTATTAAATCAAATGTCATAATTGAAACAAAATTTTTTCATTTTGGTATTTATAATCTCTTGACAAAAGTACCTATGGCTACAAATCCAAAAATACAGGTTTGGCATATGTATCTTTTGGCATTGATGTCAAGTAGCTTAAATATTTATTAATATAGTAAAGAAATTTAATATTCAGCAGTCAGAGTCAAAAAAGCTATCAGGTGCGGAAGTATCGCACCAAAAATCTACCAGTAGCGACGATTCGCCGCTGGTGCATCCTCTAACCATCAGATTCTTCAACAACGGAGAAAATCATGAATAACCAGCAACAGTCAGACTCTAATCAATTTGTGGGAAATCTTAAGAATGGAATTTGGGTGTTTGGCATTTCATCTTGGGTATTTGGTATAACTGATCGCAGCATTGCTTCGTTTTCCGATGGCTATCTGTCTGCGTTGGATCTAACGCAACTGTTTACCGCTGCAACTTTCTTTGTGGCTTGGTTATTTCTCAAGCCCACATCTAAGGCATAATTCCATTTTTGATGTTTGATGGAATGCAAATGTAGCAGCCATAAAACCAAATAGTAAGATACGAGGACAATAGTCCTGATTGGCGCTAGTTTTTTTAAAAATTGGAAGGTTGAGTATCTGAAACAAAGCACTTTTTACGGCAATGGAGGGTGCGCCAAAAGTGTATTTACTTACTTGCAAATGCAAAAAATCGGGGGAATTTAGAGAAATCTAAAAATTTCCCCGATTTTTTAATGAAGCCTCTTACTCGGTTCCCGCCAGAAGAATACCTATTTTTTCACCGCACAAGGCAAGAGAGGACAGTGAACTACCTACACCGACCTTACGGTACGGTGTAGGCTTCCGGCTTCATTGACAGATGCCTTTCTACCTTTCGGCTTATTGGTCTTACTCCGCCTCGGCTCGGCAAGAACGGGGTTCCCTCCGTCCATAGATAATATCCGAATCCCTTGATTCCTGATGTTAAGTGCTGCATTACCATCACGGTCATGATGAGTGCCGCAACTAGGACAATCCCATTCACGAATATCGAGCGTTAACTCATTAAGAACGTGACCGCAACATGAACACGTTTTAGAACTGGGAAAGAATCTCCCTATCTCTACAAGTTGTCCTTCTTTGCGTTTCAACTTGTAGTCCAGAAAGTTAATAAACATTCCCCAGCCCACGTCGGATATCGACTTTGATAGCTTGCGGTTGAGCACCATTCCCTTGACGTTGAGATTTTCTACAACGATAACTTGGCTTTCGTTGACCAACTTTCTGCTTAATTTATGCAAGAAGTCTTGGCGGGAATTTGACACTCGTTCATGAACCTTGGCTACTAGTTTTTTATATTTGTTTTTTGAATTACTACCTTTTACCTTACGAGCAAACTTTTTCTGCTTCCTAGCTAGATTCTTCTCATGACGCTTCAGGTGTTTCGGATTTGAATGTTTGGTAACTTCATTACCATCATGAACAATAGCAAAGTCTTTCAACCCAAGGTCAATACCTAGTATCCTGTCGCCACTTGGTTGATTTACATCACTATCAACTTCACATAGCACAGACGCAAAGTACTTATCTGTAAATGTTTTGCTGATATAGGAGTCCTATTTGATTTTTGAAAAAACTCCGTACATAGCAAGAGTGTCAA
>NZ_CAWUDP010000124.1:0-26176 GCF_963920835.1 Scytonema sp. PCC 10023 | reverse complement strand
GTACAGTTGAACTGTTATGGGAGTGAGCGCCGACTTTTAGTCTAAACTCCAGTTATAAATAACCTCTAAAGGCGAAAAACGGCTACTTTATGAAGATTTAGCAGTCGCTGAATATTGGATTGTCGATGTCCAAAATGTCCAAGTTATCGCTTTTGGGATAGAAAATGGTGGTAGTAGGCGGATAACTCAATCTCAAGCCTTACCAGGATTAGCAATTTCTTTGTTAAACGAAGCTTTTCGGCTTACTGGTCAAACAGACCAAAGTCAAGTTATTGTTTGGTTATTATCGCAATTTCAGTCAGAAAAATAGCTGGAATATTAAGCTGGAATATTAACGCACTCATTTTAGAACGATGCGTTACAGCGCACAAAAGTGTGTAAAGAATTACAAGTCATCTGCGCCTAACGCACCAAGCGTGTGAATAAATTACAAATTACGAATGACTATGGTTTTTGGGTGGCGATCGCTAATTTTGCTCCCTCCACTCGCCGTACTAGATCCATCACCGCTACGACTTGACCGTGATTCACTCCTTCATCTGCATTTATCACAACCATCATCGCCTGCTGTGGCTGTACCTTTTGCCGCACACCGTTTTCCAACTGTTCTAGACTAATTACCTGCTTATCCAAGAATATTTTCCCACTCTTATCAATTGTGATGGTAGCTTGCGCTGGGCGTTGTTCTGTTTGTGCTGTCGCTGCTTTAGGCAAGTTGACTGGCAAACCCTCTGACCTTGTTAAAAATAGCGTTGACATGATAAAAAACGTCAAAATCGCAAATATCACGTCAATCATCGGCACGATATTAATCTGCGCTGGTATATCTGGTTCATCTTGCAGACGCATAAGCTTTGTCTCCTCTTTCATAGCGACGGCGATAAAGTAATTCTAGCTGTCCGCCGTACTCCTGAATGAGCGCAATTTGGCGCTGGTAAAGTCCCCGGAATGTATTGGCAAATAGGAGTACAAAAATAGCAACAACCAATCCTGATGCAGTAGAAACCAACGCTTCACTAATACCAGACGTCACACCTGCTGTTCTGCTACCTCCCACATCACCAATGTTGAGTGAGGCAAAAGAAACAATTAATCCTAAAACAGTTCCTAGAAGCCCCAATAGCGGTGCAAGAGAGATGATTGTATCGAACAGATTTTGAAAGCGCTTGAGTAAAGGTATTTCGGCTTGCGCTTCACTTTCTAATGCCAAGCGAAATTCTTCTGGAGTTGGTTCCTCTAGTTCTAAAGCAGTTAGAAAAATCCGTGCGATGGGTAAATCTGCATTTTTTTGTAGTTTATCCATGGCACCAACGACATTATTGAGACGGTAAAGGTTCAGCACCTCTCGCACCACGCGGTTTTGACGGGTATTAATTTTCACCCAAAATCTAACACGCTCGATAATTAAAGCAACTGCTAGAACAGAAAAGGCTAGCAGCGGCCACATTACCACACCGCCTGCCGCAAACAGATTTGTGATTCCCATGTACTATTCTCTCAAGCCACTAACTAATTTTGTCAGATTACCAGATTACTAGGCACAACTGATATAAGTTCTCAATACAAATTAAAGGAAATGAAAATAGATGTCAAACATCATCCATCCATGACAATTTTCTAATTTTTTTTAGGGACTATAAATACTAGACGTGAGCTACATTTCAGTCTACACACGGTTAATGATTATCTTGATGCCTAATTGACATTTGCTCGTAAATGTTTTAATCTGCCTAAGTTGCTGATAATGGGTGGCATTAAACTATGGGCTTTACTGGCACGGCTTTAGAGCAGCGAGGTAGAGAAGCAAGGGCGCTCAGGACGTTTCTCGCTTTGAGTCTGATAGGCTCATTAGGGCTGCACCTCAGTGTACTGGCTTCTGGCATAGTAGATAATTTTTTAAAGAGAGTGCAGGAAACTAACGAAGAACCCATAGAATTTGTGGTTGTCGATCCGCCTGCGCCAAAACCAGTCGCAAAGCCTATAGAGCCAGTAAAACCTCTTCAACAGGCTCCGAAACCAAAGATTGTCGAGCCAATCAAACCCCAACCAATTGAACCACCCAAACCAGTGCTGCCCCAGAAAACAGTGGTCGTGCCGCAAAAGCCACTAGAGCCGCTTCCACCAGTGTTGCCTAAGCAAACAGTAGTAGTGCCGCCAAAGCCACCAGTGCAACCCAAGCAAACAGTCATAGTGCCGCGAAAGCCACCAGTGCAGCCGCAAAAAATTGTCACCGCACCAGTACAAAAGCCAATTCCAAAGCCTCAACCCGAAATTCACCAGCCAACAAATACACTAAGCAAACCTGAACCTGCTCCAAAACCACAGGCTGATCAAAATTTGAAACGGACGTTGAGGGATTTGCAAAACACCAAAGCAAGCCAGGGAGGTGGCGGTGGCGGTGGCGGGGGTAATAGTCCCCCTATTGCCACCGGTTCAGGAGATGGCACTCTACGTAGTGGCACAGGTACTGGTACTGGCATTGGTACTGGTTCTGGCTCAGGTATCGGCTCAGGTACTGGTTCTGGTATTGGTTCTGGTTCAGGTTCTGGTATCGGCTCAGGTATTGGTTCTGGTTCAGGTTCTGGTATAGGCTCAGGTATTGGTTCTGGTACTGGCAGTGGACAAGGAAGTGGTACTGGAGTCGCTACAGCTCCCAAACCAAGAACCCCTGCTCCTTCACAGTTGGATTTTGCAGATTGCGTCAAGTGTGACGTCAAATATCCAGAACGGGCGAAACGGCGAGGCATCGAAGGCAGACCAGGTGTTGCTTTTGATGTTGACAACAATGGTAATGTTAACAATGTCCGGCTTGTCCGCTCTAGTGGTCACAAAGAATTGGATGAAGCACTGTTAGAACAAGCAAGAGACTTTAAATTAAATTCCGCAGCTGCTGGCAGACAAAATGTACAATTGTTTGCAAATTTCGCTATAGCGGGGTCACGGAATAACCAAGAAGCTCGGCAGCGTCAAAGAGAAAGACAAGAAAGATTAGAGGCTCAGAGACGAAAACAACAAGAAGCACAACAGAGAAACCCCGAAGCCGTTGCTAATGAGGAAGAAACTTCTGGACGTAGAAGACGAGCCATATTAACAACTCCGGAAACCGCCCCCCAAACCACTCCAGAAACCGGAACCAGGCGCAGGCGAGATATACCAAGTGCAGGTACAGAATCAACGACAGAACAAACAACTCCACAGCCAGTACCTCAGCTACCAGAGCAAAATTCTTCTTTTGAGCAGAATGGGCAGCAACCTCCAGACGCATCCACCAATCAGAATGATTTGCGCGAGCAATTACGTCTGCGTCAAAATCAATCTCAGCCATCTGAAGCAGCACCTTCCGGCATTGGTGAAAATAACGAATGAGCTTGTATAAAAAGTGATGCTATTCAGGGTTGGCGTAGACGCGGACAACAAACTTCAGCCGCACGTAATGCTACGCCAATTAAGCTTTTGAGGTTTCGCTTTTTCATCAAAAAAATGGCAAGGCGCGGTTTATGCCAAGAAAGAAACCTCTCACCACACTGGATCCGACAAAATTGGCGATCGCCCTTTTAAAATTAACTGCTTCTGTTTAGACTAGAACATGAAAAACGACCCAGTGCTGGTGGGTTAGTAAGGTTTCAATTGGAGAGTGACAGAAACTAGATATTTAGGCAGACTCTGGAATTCGTTTGCGTGACTTAGAAGTCCTTTTTTTAACTATAGGGTAAGGGATTCTACGTTTACGTGTTTTCCCGGTTTTCCAGCCAGAAGATTTTCCACGGGTTTTTGGAGAAACTGCTGGTGTGGCAATACCTGCTAAAACTCCTCCCATAGCTTGGGCAACTCTTCGGTGGTGTTAACTTGTCTATTGACTTGATCCCATAGTGTCAACTGACCGGGTGAGCATTTCTGCTTATTTCTTATTCGACTAATTTTATGACCAGCCAGCAACTTACTTCCCCAGTTAGACTTGCAGGCTGGTTTTGGTTTTGCTTTATGTCGTTGACACTCATCCGCGATATCGTCTGGCACACTCATCTAAAGTTTTGCCCAGTCCTAGAAAAGCTGGATGCCATTGAGTTAAGCCATCATTCGTCAATTGGTCATAAGTGCCATAGTTACTGAAATCGTAGAAAAAACTGCGTCGCATTTGGGCGGCTCTAGGATTGCTATGAATGTAGCGAAGGGTATTTAAAGCTCGCTTTGTATCGGTGGGAGGAAACCCATCAAACATTCACTTCAACTGTCAACATAACTCGTAATTGATAATTCGTAATTCGTAATTTCTACCCCACGACTGAAGTCGGGGGCTTGAATAAAGAGAAAAGTGGGAAAAGTTGGAAAAGTAGGAGATTTTGCCAAAATATTCGCTATTTTTTCTTAACTGTCTTAATAACTGTCCTTGCATATCAATATTAATAGTGAATTGATGCTCAAAAAAAAGCTTCTTATTTATGGGATGCTTACAGTCAGGTATTGCCTAAGTCCTTGTTACCAGCATTTCGACAAGCTTTACAAAACAGTAAAATTGCTTGGGCTGCTAACCAGTTTAGCTCTCGTACTCATTATGGTCGTCATGGCTTGGCATTAGTAGGTGATGCAACTGGGCATTTTCACCCAATGACAGCAACGGGGATGACTACGGGATTTTTGGATGGCGAGTGCCTTGTTCGCAGTCAAAGTTTTGAGGCTTATCGACGTGATCGCAAATTACGTACTTATGTGCCAGAAATGCTTGCGACTAGCCTTCATGAAGTATTTAGCCGCGATGACGATAGTGCTGTGGCTATTCGTAAAGGTATTTACCAAATGTGGCGTCAAAACCCTGCTTATTGTGTATCTACTATGCGATTGTTGTCAGGAGCAGAAACTAATTTGTTATTTTTTGGCAAGTCATTTATTAACGGAGTTGCTTTGGCAATAGCATACGTTATTAAAGATTCCGCTTCTAAACGTCAGTGGCAACATGGAACGAAAGTTTTACAATCTTTTGGTCAATGGTTGCGATCGCCAGCAGCCAGTCTTGTCCATAGAACCTTCCACTAATGCTTTGTGTCATATTTGCTAACAAGTAACGTGAAAATGAAAGCTGAAAAATTTTCCTCATCCTTAACATCTTCCCAGTCTCTTCCCTTAGATAGCAAAAACGCTTTGTTACGTGGTGTTAATGCTCTTGTTGTTCAGCAAGCAACTGATGGTTCTTGGGAAGGGGAAGTCGTGTGGTGCGCCATGCTAGCAGCCCAGTATACGTTAACCTGTTATATTACTCAAACACCTATTTCTCAACAACGGCGAGAAGCACTACTACTTCAATTTAGTGCAACTCGTTTACCTAGCGGCTTGTGGGGTTTACATAATCAGTCTAAGCCTTATCTTTTTACTACAACCCTTGTATATGTGGCAGCACGCATTTTAGGAGTTGATAAAGACGATCCACTTTTAGTTCCCGCACAGCAATTTATTCAGCAGCAGGGCGGAGTTGTGGCAATTCCAAGCTGGGGTAAGTTCTGGCTGGCGATGTTGAATTTATATGACTGGCGGGGCGTGAACCCAGTTTTACCAGAAGCGTGGTTGTTACCAGATTGGCTTCCTGCTCACCCCAAGAACTACTACTGCCATACTCGGCTCATTTATATGCCGATGGGCTTTATTTATGGTCGCAAGTTTCAAGTTCCGCTTACACCACTGATTCAGGAATTACGCCAAGAACTATATGTGAGTGATTACAATGCGATCGCATGGAAGGCGGCACGTAATACTCTGAGAACTGAGGATGTCTATAATCCGCCCACTCTTATATTACGTATTATTTATTACGTTACTAATATTTATGAAAGCTTTCATTTCAAAGCCTTGCGTCAAAGAGTTAGCGATGAAATGATAAAATCTATACAATACGAATGGCAAACAACAGACTATACAAGCCTCTCTCCTGTTAGTGGCTTGTTGAATATTGTTGCTTTGTGGTTGTGCGATTGCAACGATCAAGACCTTCATCAAGCCATAAACCGCTTAGAAGGGTGGATGTGGGAGGATGAGCAAAATGGACTGCGAATTGCAGGTGCGCGTAGTAGCACCTGGGACACCGCATTTGCCATTCAAGCTTTAAAAGTAGCAAGTTCTCATTTAGATGTCTCTGCAAGTCTTCTGAAAGGGCAAACATTTCTAGCAAGCCAACAAATACGAGAAAGCTTTCCCAACTATCAACACTTTCATCGCATCGATCCTCAAGGGGGATTTTGCTTTGCAGGAGTTTGGCATGGTTGGCCTGTAAGTGATTGTACAGCTGAAGCACTCTTAGCACTGACTAATGCGCCGTCTACAGCGCCTAGCTCCCGCAATTTACAAGACGCGGTGAAATTTCTCCTCCGATGCCAAAACTCTGATGGCGGCTTCGGAAGCTATGAACGGCGAAAAATAGCTTCAACTTTAGAGTGGATGAATCCCGCAGAGATGTTTGCCAACTCAATGACAGAACATTCATATATTGAGTGTACAGCGTCGTGCTTAGAAGCGTTGGGAGAATATCGTTTGCATTATCCAGATGTAATGAACCAAGAGATTGACATAGCGATTCAACAAGCAAAGTTATGGTTACTCAAAAAGCAGATGCCAGATGGTTCATGGCCAGGTTTTTGGGGAGTGAATTTTATCTACGGAACTATGTTCGGGATTCGTGGTTTATTGGCTGCTGGTGAAACCAAATCTCCAGCTATTCGCAAAGCGTGTCGTTGGTTAGTAAGTAAACAAAGAGCAGATGGAGGATGGGGAGAACATTTTCAAGGATGTTTAACAAATCAATACGTTGAACACACAGAAAGCCAAGTTATTCAAACCGCTTGGACAATGATGGCTTTACTTGCTGTAGGAACAAATCATTGGGACGCGATCGCCAAAGGAGCAAATTTCTTAGTGAATATGCAGTTAGAAAACGGCGAATGGCCAAAGCAAGATTGGGCTGGTGTTTTTTTCCATACTGCTTTGTTGGACTATACCCTCTATCGTAGCTATTTCCCTGTATGGGCTTTGGGATTGTATGAATCACGTCGAAGAGAACGCATATCGTTAGTTTGATATTGCTACTTCTGAAAAATCTGCACTGACTTGGTGTTCATAAACTTCTCACCATTTTCTACAAATTTTTAAGGGTTAATATGACGCGTTTTCCATTTACTTCTTTTCCCAATGGTTGGTTCAAAGTTGCATATAGTGATGAGCTAAGTCCAAAAAAAGTAATGCCATTACATTATTTTGGAAAAGACTTAGTACTGTTTCGGACACAAGATGGCATTCCGCATGTGTTTGACGCACACTGCCCACATTTAGGCGCACACTTGGGGTATGGAGGTCAAGTTAATGGTACTACCATCCAGTGTCCGTTCCACGGCTGGTGTTTCAATTCACTTGGTAGTTGCGTTGAAATTCCCTATGCTAGCAAGATCCCACCAAAAGCTCAGATTCGCTCCTGGCCAGTTCGTGAGGTCAACGGGGTGATTATGGTGTACTATGATGCCAAAGGAGAATCTCCGACTTGGGAAATGCCAGAACCTTCTGAATGGAATCCAAAAGAATATACTCATTTCAAGCGCTATAATTGGAAAATTCGCACACACATTCAAGAATTTGCTGAAAACGCTACAGATACAGCACACTTGCCTATTTTACATAAGTTTGGTGAAGTCGGAAGTATTAGTGTAGAAAAAAATAATGGCTCATCCTTTATTAATACCGTTAGTATTCGGGTTGGGAAGCAGAATCAATTCTTCATGAGATTATTTGACAGGAATTGTGATATTTTCATGAAACATTCTTGGGATGGAATGGGTCGTGTTTGTAATGATGTCAAAGTCAATATTGGTGATCGAGTTCAAGTCAATATATTAAGCGTATTCTTCACAACGCCGATTGATGGGGAGTATGTGGAACTTAGTTTGCTTTTCAGCATTAAGAAAGTATTTGGTAAATTGATCACTAGCTTCTTACATCACAGGCTTTTCCAAGATGCTATTACGAACATAAATTGCGACATTCCAGTTTGGGAGAATAAAGTTTACCGAAGAATTCCCTTACTTTGTGATAATGACGGACCAATTGTGCAAGTTCGAGGTTGGGCAGAACAGTTCTATGAATAAGAAATTGAGGTAATAAACACATCAAAAACTATTGATTATCTACCAGAAAAATTTGATTGCTATCAGCCAAATTCTGTTCAACAGGTAATTCATTATTAAAATTGTAAAAAATATGCCTTATATTTTTGAACCTGATATTTTGCATGAGATAGCCAAAAAAGGTATTGGTCTACCTCATGAAAAGATGTTTGAAGTTATCAGGTCAGAATTGGAACAAAAATATCCCCGCCATATCTGCCAGAACATAGAGTGGATAATTAACAACGCCGGAGGTTGTATGTACGCTGTTACTGTTCTTCATGCATCAGTGAAGGAGTATCTTCTGATATTTGGTACATCAATTGGTACAGCAGGACATACAGGACGACACTTTACTGAAATTTATGATTTTGTCATAGATGGAGAATTGTGGTACTTCCGAGAAGAACGTCCTTTTGAACGTGATATTCGCAAAGCAGGAGACAGGTATTATCTAGGAAAATTTCAAAGTGAGGGTTTGTGCATAAAAGAGCAAGCTTGGGTACTGGAATATGCGCGAGGACCAATCCCACTGTTGATGCCTTTCGGATTAGCTGATTCTTTATTCAGTACTTTAGATATTAAAACCCTATTTCGGACTCTTTGGATATATGGAAAATTAGTCCTGAAAGAACTATTGATATCCAATAACAATCAAAGAAAAGTTGATAGTTAATAAGTAGGTCAACCTTAAAAAACATAAAATAAACCTAACCCCCCAGCCCCCTTCCCTATAAGGGAAGGGGGAGAGCCAAAGCCTCTCCCCTTCTAGGGGAGAGGAATGGAAGCGAGGTCTTACGTTTAATTAGGTTGATCTACTTAGCTGAACGCTACTTATTCATTTTCATTTTGGGAATTACACTGATGAGTAACACTAATACTATTTCTATTCAAAAAAAACGTTTTCGGTTGAGAAACTATTTGCGTACCACTATTGCCTTACTTTTAATGCTGGTATGTCCAGTGACTGTAATCCTCATATGGTATACATGTGTGGAGTATGAAGGCTCTTTGCTCAAAATGCTGGCAAATATGGATCTTGCAACACTGGTCGAAATCTTCCCCAGACCTACAGCAGTTGCTTGCGAGATAATACTCATCTTCACAGTTATGCAAGCAATGCTCATGGTGTTGCTTCCAGGAAAGAAGTATATCAGTCCCGTGACCCCGGCTGGAAACCAAGTCACTTATAAGGACAATGGTTTACTGGCATGGTTGATAACACACCTGCTTCTATATGTAGGAGCATATCAATTGAAGTGGTTTTCTCCTACAATTATTTACGATAATTTTGGTTCGATACTGACTTTATGCAGTGTAGGAAGTTTATTATTTTGTTGCTTTTTATATGTAAAAGGTGTCTGGTTTCCCTCCAGTAAGGATGCGGGTAGGAGCGGCAACTTTATTATTGACTTTTTTTGGGGAACTGAACTCCATCCGCGTATTCTAGAGTTTGACCTGAAGCAGTTTATTAATTGTCGATTAGGGATGATGAGCTGGAGTTTAATCATTCTTTCTTTTCTGGCAAAGCAGTACGAAATTTATCATTATGTCAGCAACTCAATGCTTGTGGCAGTGATATTACAGCTAGTTTATATTGCTAAATTCTTTTGGTGGGAAAGTGGTTACTTAGCAACGCTTGATATAATGCATGACCGATTTGGATTCTACATTTGCTGGGGAATCACAACATGGTTACCCTGCGTGTATACATCACAAACCCTTTACCTTGTAAACCATCCTTATGAACTGGGAACGGGTTATGCTACCTGTATATTCATCCTTGGCTTGTTTGCTATTTACATAAATTACAACGCTGATGCACAACGGCAGCGAGTACGCCAAACCAACGGACAATGTACTGTATGGGGGAAACCACCGTCCGTTATTGTAGCTAAGTACAAGACAGCAGATGGTGAAGAAAGACAGAACTTGTTAGTTGTTTCTGGGTGGTGGGGAATCTCTCGTCATTTCCACTATATTGCGGAAATTGCGATCGCTTTGTTGTGGACACTTCCATGTCAGTTCGACCATGTTTTGCCTTACTTTTACGTGACTTACCTAACAATCCTTCTAGTTCATCGGTCTTTTCGAGATGATGAACGTTGTCAGAAAAAATATGGCATTTACTGGGAAAAATATTGCGATCGCGTTCCCTATCGCATTTTACCAGGAGTATTCTAAATACAAATTAATTTAACTTTTGCTGTTAAATATTTTATGGATCAACGTTTTCCTTTTTCTCCCTTTCCTAATGGTTGGTTTCGAGTAGCCTACAGTGATGAACTCACTCTCAAAAAGGTAGTTCCATTACATTATTTTGGTAAAGACTTAGTTTTGTTTCGTACAGAAGATGGTACTCCCCATGTGTTCGATGCTCAATGTCCACATTTGGGAGCACATTTAGGATATGGAGGACGAGTTGAGAAAAATACCATTCAATGTCCTTTTCACGGATGGAGTTTTAATCAAGAAGGTACTTGCACTCAAATCCCCTATGCTAATAATATTCCGCCAAAAGCACAAATTCGTTCTTGGCCAGTTCGTGAGATCAACGGGTTAATAATGGTATATTACGATGCCAAAGGAGAACCACCTAGTTGGGAATTACCAAAAATTCCTCAATGGAACGAGGCTGAATGGACTTCTTTCAAAAAGCGCCGTTGGAAAATTCGTACTCATCCCCAAGAAATGGCTGAGAACGCAATGGACAATGCCCATATGACATTTTTACATCATCAAACATTTCGGGGTGTGAAAAATCCTTCTAATGAGATTAACGGTGCAGTGTTCATCCGGCGTTTATTTCCAAAATATTATTTACCTTTAATTGCAAAATTTGGTGCTGAAGCAGAAGGTTTTTTAGAAGTTACCTGCTACGGTTTAGGCTGGCAAATTGGTTATTCATTTTTGAAGGTAATGCTTGAATTAGAAGCTATTAGTATGTTTTTACCAACACCTATTGATAATGAATATCTTGACGTGAATGTTATTGTAAGTGTGAAAAAACTGTTTAACCCATTAGTTACTCACGCTTTTGAAAAAAAGATGATTCATGAAGTATCTACTAATCTTGAGCAAGACATCCCTATTTGGGAAAATAAAGTTTATTATGCCAAACCATTGTTGAGTGAAGCTGATGGACCAATCATGCAATATCGACGCTGGGCGCAGCAATTCTATTCTCATGTGCCAGTAAAAATTACAGAAAATTTAGCTGTATAAATAAACAATCTAGGAAAGAATTAGGAGTGAAAAATGCAAGATGTCAAAGAATCAATATCGCTAAAATACCGTCCTTTTGACTGGTTACTCATCGTATCTTTCAGTTTTTTTGTATGCTCTTCTTTCTTTATTAGCTCATTTAATGCTCTGAATATCCCTTTAACGCCAGAAAGCAAGAACTTTCTCGTGCAGGCAATTTATTTATATGGTTCGACTATAGACCCTCTGTATATAATCAATCCTATATTTTGTCAAATTCAAAATTTTATAGACACATTCATATTTGGTCCTTTCTATCTACTTCTTATATATGCTTTAATAACAGGAAAAAACTGGATACGTGTGCCTGCAATTATTTACGCTTCAGTTATAGCTTACTCTCTCATCTTATATTTTGGAGTCGAGTTGTTCGGCGACTACCCACCCATAAATTATTCCAAATTCTTTGCCATTAATTTACCGTATCTTTTAGTCCCACTTCTTTTAGGTTATCGAATGCGACATCCATACCCGTTTAGTCATAACAGCATTGCCAAAGATTAAAAACTAATATTTTGGCTCGTAGAGTTTAATCCTAATTCGACAATGGAGACTTGATTATGAAAAAGGTAGTGGTTATAGGAGCAGGACCATCTGGTTCTGCTGCAGCCATAAGCCTCACAAAATTTCCCGGAATCGAGGTACTTTTGCTGGATAAAGCTACTTTTCCCCGTCGTAAAGTGTGTGGTAGTGGACTATCTCCTTGGACTTTGGAACTGCTAGACCAAATAGGAATAGGAGAAATAGTTCGTAAAGAAGCTTACCCAATTCATGCAGGTATCATCGGTGGAGTCGGTGGCACAGCCGTTGAACTGCGGGGTAAGTATGAAGCTTCTGTCCTTCTACGCTCTCGTTTTGATACTTTATTAGCATACGAGGCAGCACAACGGGGCGCTAAACTCATGGAAGGTATCCGTGTTGAGGAATTGGTGCGAGAAAAAGGACGATTCCTGGGCGTAAGAACGAATCAAGGAGAAATCGAAGCGGATGCTGTGATTGTTTGTAACGGAGGTACAAGTAAGTTAGCCAAGACAGAGCGAAAAGCAACAACCTTGCGTTCTTTGATGGGATGGTATGAAGGTGTAGAAGGTATATCAGATGCTGTAGAGCTTTACTTTGACCCGATGGTTAAACCTTACTACGGTTGGGTATTTCCAGAAAGCAAAAATCGTGTCAATATTGGGATTTGTTACGATCCGGCACATGGTAATCTCAATGCCCAACAACGCTTTCAGGCTTTTGTCGAAAGTCGTTTGGCTCATCGGATGAAGTATGCCAGTCGGATTGATTATCTAGTGGGACATCCTATTTCAATTACCCATAAACCAACGGCTCTGGTTCAGCCAGGAACGCTGGTTGCAGGTGAGGCTGGAAATCTCGTAGATCCAGCTACAGCAGAGGGGATTCATACTGCACTAGCCAGTGGACTATTAGCTGGTGAGTTTCTCGGTTCACTTTTTGAGCGAGGAGCCGAGCCTTCCTTAAAAGAACTTTCACCATATACAAAATTGATTCAGAAAAAGATTGGACCCCGTTTAATGGCAGGTCATCTATTTTTACAAGCTGCGAAAACCCCAATCTTGGATCTGGCTTTTCGTTTCGGCTCTTTAAAAGCGGTTCAGAATATCCTGCTTTGGGCGCTAGCTGGTGCTTAGTATGAAAAAATTGTATTTTCAACAATAAATTATAGGAATCCTAAATGATTTATGAAAAATCTTAAGTATTGTAGGGTGGGCAGTGCTTACCGTATTTTGCCCACTACATCCGGGTTTTACTAAGCACTGCCCTCCGCAAGCGTGTCGTTCAAAAATCTGCGGAGGAGTCCTATATATGACAATATTAGTTACTGGAGCCAGCGGTCACTTAGGAGCCAATTTGGTTCGTCGCTTGCTAGAAGATGGGCATAGTGTACGGGTTATTTTACGAGAAGGAAGTAATAAGACTGCGATCGCCCCTTTAGATGTGGAATGCGTCTACGGAGACTTGCGAGATTTCGCCTCCACTGTCGCGGCTGTCAAGGGATGCGATCGCATTTATCATTGTGCTGCTAAAATCTCCACTCTAGATGGCGATGCCCGTTTCAAGCAAGAAATCTACGACTGTAACGTCAAAGGAACAATTCATGTGCTGCGTGCTGCTCTTGATGCCGATGTTTCCAAGGTTGTAGTCAGTGGTTCCTTGAGTGCAGTTGGTCATCATCCATCTCGTCCCAGCGATGAAACAATGCCTTTTTATCCGTTTGCTCAACACTTACCTTACGAATTGACAAAAACTTTAGCAGAACATGAATGTCTCAAAGCGTTTGCAGATGGTCTAGACGTAGTAGTTGCTGTCTCTTGTGCAATTCTTGGTCCTAACGATTTCAAACCTTCACGCATGGGACGAACACTGTTGGATTTTGCTCATGGTAAGTTACTCGCTTACATTCCCGGTGGCTTTGACTTTGTAGCTGCCAGAGATATTGTAGAAGGTCATATCTTAGCTATGGAGAAGGGGCGAGGCGGGCAAAAGTACATTTTTAGCACCCAGTTTCTCACAGTGGATGAATTGATAAAAATTTTCGAGGAAGTTACAGGAATGCCGCGTCCCAAGCTGCGCTTACCCATAGCAGTGATGGCAGGGATTGCCTCTGTTGCAGACTTTGTATTTCCGCGATTTTTCCCCAATGCGCCCCGGCGTTTTACATCGGGAGCAGTGCGACACTTGCGGATGAATCGCCGTGCTGACATAAGCAAAGCGAAAAACGAGTTAGGGTATCAGCCAACTTCTGTTAAGCAGGCAATTTATGAGGCATACGAAGACTTTGCTCGTCGGGGTTTGATTGCTCGTCCCAACAACATCACTTTTACTGTGCCGGAAAAAAATTATCGTCAACAACAGATAAAAACTAAATAATGCCTATGACTGTGACACTATTCTTTTTTAGAGAAACTTGAATGCAAAGCTGGGATTACACAAAAGATATTGTTGTCGTTGGGTCAGGTGCAGGTGGCATGACTGCTGCACTGGTGGCTTGCGCGCGCAAAAATGATGTCATTTTACTAGAAAAATCCTCAGTATATGGAGGTTCCACAGCCTTATCTGGTGGAGCCATCTGGATTCCAGGTAATCACTTGATGGCACAAGCAGGTATTAGCGATTCCCGTGAAGAAGCACTTATTTATTTGAAAACAGTTACTACAGACCAAGTTGCTGAAAAACTGTTACAAGCTTATGTAGATAATGCAGCAGCTATGGTCAAATACTTAGAAGAAAATTCTCACGTACATTTTCAAATTTTGCCTGGACTTTCTGATTATTACCCAGAACACAAAGGCTATCAAAGCCAAGGGGGGCGCACACTAATAGCGATACCTTTTAATAAACGTAAATTAGGCAAAATTGCACAAGACTTGCGCCTACCTCACCCGCAAACGTTAGTCCTAGGGCGGATAAACGTTACCCCTAATGAAGCCCATAAGATGGTGGATTCTTCCCTGAAAGGAAGATTGAAGGCAGCCTATATTCTCAGTCAATATATTTTTAATCCCAGTCGTTTGTTTGCTCGCTACGATACCCGTTTAACTATGGGAAATGCCCTCATTGGTAGTCTGCGTCTGTCCCTTTTAAACCGCAATATTCCCATTTGGCTAAACGCGCCTGTCAAACAACTCATTATCGAAAATAAGGCAGTTGTCGGAGTGGAAGTTGAGCAAAATGGCAAGAAACTAAACATCCGCACCAATAAAGGTGTGATCTTAGCGGCGGGTGGCTTTTCGCGGAATAAAGCAATGCGTTTACAGTACCAACGTCATCCAATTTCTGACCAATGGACAGCAGCTAACCCGGATGATATGGGTGATGGTATCCACATGGGTATAAGTGTTGGAGCAGAATGCGAACTGATGCAAGAGGCATGGTGGACACCAACAACTGTTGTGCCTGGAAAGGAATATGCCTACGTACTCATTATCGAAAAATCATTGCCGGGTTGCATGATAGTCAATGCAAAAGGGCAACGTTTTACTAATGAAGCTTCTCCTTACATTGATGTAGTCAATGATATGTATAAATATGATAGTATCCCAGCATTCTTGATTTTTGATAACCGATTTCGCAATAAATATCCCACAGGACCGCTGATGCCGGGTTTCACTCCCAAAAAATATTCGGACAATGATTACATTAAGGTGGCGGATACGATTGAAAAATTAGCGGCAAAATGCGGTATTGAGCCACAGAAATTAGTAGAAACTACTCAAAAAATGAACCAGTACGCCTTAACTGGTAAAGACCTTGATTTTCAAAGAGGAGATAGCAGTTATGACCGTTACTATGGCGATCCAAATGTTAAGCCTAACCCCTGCTTAGGAGCAATTGATCGCCCACCGTTTTATGCCATTGAAATATTCCCTGGAGACTTAGGGACCAAGGGAGGACTGAAAACTGATAATTATGCTCGCGTACTGCGAAAAGATGGCACAGTTATCGAGGGACTTTATGCAACTGGAAATGTCTCGGCTTCTGTGATGGGTAATACCTATCCGGGTGCTGGGGCTACAATTGGCCCAGCCATGACATTTGGTTACATCGCTGCTGGCCATGCCTCTTCACGCTGTTGAAATCAGCAAAGCGAAAAACGAGTTAGGCTATCAGCCAACTTCTGTTCAACAAGCAATTTATCAGGCATACGCAGACTTTGCTCGTCGGGGTTTGATTGCTCGTCCCAACAACATCACTTTTACTGTGCCGGAAAAAAATTATCGTCAACAACAGATAAAAACTAGATAATGCCTATGACTACTGCTACACTCAACACCTTAAAAAAGTCTCCCCCACGACTACCGGGAGGATTACCTTACCTGGGGCATATATTTGAGTTTCAGCGAAATCCGGTGGGGCTTTTGCAACGGGGACGGGATCAATTTGGCGAAGTTTTCTCGTTTCTATTAGCCGGAAGTTGGATGACAGTTTTTACTGGTCCTAAAGCGAATGAAGCTTATTTTCGCGCTCCTGACGACCAATTGAGTGCTAAAGAAGCTTACCAGTTTACTGTACCGATTTTTGGTAAAGGCATTGCTTACGATACAACTCCTGAAATCATGAGCGAGCAGCTGGGGTTTGTTTTTCCAGCACTGCGTGAGGAGCGTTTGCAGCGCTATGCTCAGTTGATGGCTACTGAAGCTGAAGCATACTTTGACACTTGGGGTCAAGAGGGGGAAGTAGACCTTCTCGAAGCCATGAACGAGTTAACTATATTCATTGCTAGCCGTTGTCTAATTGGTCAAGAGTTCCGTCAGAATGTTTCTACTGAGTTTCCACGGTTATATAAAGATTTGGAAGGTGGAATCAATTTACTGGCTTTCTTTCAGCCCTACTTGCCCTTACCTTCCTTTCAAAGGCGCGACAAGGCTCGCGTCCGGATGGTGGAGTTAATTTCTCAGATTATTGCCCAAAGGCGATCGCGTGGCATTGAAGGCGAGGATTTTTTACAAACATTAATGACCGCCCACTACAAAGATGGTACAGCATTGTCCGATGACAATATTACTGGTTTATTGCTGACTCTGTTGTTTGCTGGTCAACATACAAGCGCCGTACTAGCAACTTGGACAGGGATACTACTTCTGCAACACCCACAATATCTAACTCCTATCCTCACAGAACAACAAGAATACTTGGGCAATGGGCAAGAAATGTCTCTAAATGTGCTACGCCAATTAGTAGCTTTGGAACGTTCAATTAAAGAAGCTGAACGCCTGCGTCCGCCCCTAATCATGCTCATGCGTAAGGTGTTGCGGGATTTAGAATACGGAGAATATTGTATAAGTGCAGGTAGTTTGGCGATGGTTGCGCCAGCAGTCTCTCATCGTATTCCAGAAATTTTCCCCAACCCTGAGCGTTATGATCCTGATCGCTTTAGTGTAGGGCGAGAGGAAGACCGTAAGGCAACATACGCCCTGTTGGGATTTGGCGGTGGTAGACACCGTTGTATTGGTCAGACATTTGCCTATCAGCAGGTTAAGGTGATTTGGAGCGTTCTACTACGGCGATTTGACCTAAAGCTGGTGCATCAGGAATATCAACCTGATTATTCTACTTTTGTTGTTGGGCCACGACAACCAAGCCTTGTTAGTTATCGACGTAAGCCTCAAACTACTAGTTTTTAGCAATCACAACAACACATAATGAGCATTAACCCTGACAAATTATCAGCTTCTTCGCCTCCTACGTTCTCTGAAGCAAAAAACCGTCGCCAAAAAGTCCGTTCATCGGGCATGAACCCAGATTACTGGTATGCTGTTGAATATGACCATGCCATTAAACCAGGTCAAGTTGTTGAGGTTAAGTTTTGGAAAACTTCGATTGCTTTATACCGAGGACAAGATGGCAAACTTAGAGCTTTAGAAAATCGTTGCGCTCACCGTCAGCTTAAGCTTTCTTTAGGTGAGGTAGATGGTTGTAATTTGGTGTGCTATTACCACGGATGGCAATATAACGAAGAAGGGCGGCTCGTGGATATCCCGCACGACCTGTTCGACAACCGAATGCCATCTTGCAAAGTCAGTACTTATCCGGTCAAAGTCCGCTATGGGCTGATTTGGATTTTTCCTGGCGACCCAGCCCTCGCCGAGATTAAACAGATTCCCGATATCCCAGAACTAGAAGGAAAAAATCCTTGGGCTTGCGTACCGTTAGATTTTACCTGGCGGGCACATCATTCTATGATTATTGACAATGTGAGCGACTTTACCCATGCTTACTTGCATCGCAAGTATCGTCCATTTGTCGATGCCAAACTAACCAAGTGTGAAGCTGTAGGCGATCGCGTTTTTGTGAGTTACGATACTCAAGTCGGGACTGGAAAAATTTCTGGATTATTTGTCGATAGAGAAAGGGTCAATACCAACTCTATGGATTTGTGTTATGAATATCCTTACCAGTGGTCAAATACTGACAATAAAATTAAACATTGGTGTTTTATTTTACCAATTGACGAGCAAAATAGCCGCACATTCTTCCTATTTTATTTCGATGCCCTCAAAATTCCCTTCACAAAAGTGCGGATTCCCCAATGGCTAATGACATTCGTACTCAAGATTGCCAATCCACTTTTAATTAAGCCTCTTTTATATCAAGATAAAATCGCCGTTGAAGCAGAGCAAGAGGGATATGAAACTCACTTTAATGCGCCCATCGTTGAACTCAATCCCGCAGTACACCTGTTTCAACAACTGACAATTCGTAAATGGGAAGAGTATTTGACTAAGACACAAGAAAAACAGCCATTGATCAATTCAGTGGTAAGTTCTTCCACCTCTTATTAATTTCAGTACTTGGTTGCTAATACCCATTCGGGGTATTGGGCAAAGCACAGAAACTAACTGATAACGATAATCATATAAGTGTTGAACAGGTATGACAAAACTTTGCTCAAAATCTAGCAAAATATACACAAACATCTGAGTTTTGCTAGACTAATTCTGAGAGTTCTACTACAGAACCACCTCAAAAAAGATTAAGTAGCGCCATTATCTAAAACCAAAAGTAATCCCAAATAATTTAATTAATTAAGAGGGAATTAGGGTGTCTGGTAGTACATCCGAGGCATAGAACTCAAAAGTTCCGTACAAAATTACGTTCTTCTTTTGAGTTGCTTAAAGCCGATGAACAAATGTCTGTCTATATTTGACTATGTGATTCGGAACTATAGACGAAACCTCCTAGTAGTAGCAATTACTAGTTTTTGGCAAAGTCAGTAGATCACAAAGTTTTTTAGATTGGGTTGCCAAAAGGTGTCATAACGCCTGGAGGCTCAATCTAAAATTAAGCTAAAATTCAAGCATAGTAAGCATTTCCTGCTTTTAAATACCTCATGCTTGAAACCTTGCAAACCCGACTTTACGAACTAGAACAATTTGCTAACGCCCTTGTCGCCAACCAACTCACGCACCTGAGTTTGCTGAGTATTGGCGTCATTTTTCTAGCAGGGTTGCTCACCAGCCTCACACCCTGTATGCTTTCCATGTTACCGATTACCATTGGCTACATCGGTGGTTATGAAGCAAAAAACCGTCTGCAAGCAGCTACCCAGTCAACGTGGTTT
This sequence comes from Scytonema sp. PCC 10023, assembly GCF_963920835.1. NCBI lineage: Bacteria > Bacillati > Cyanobacteriota > Cyanophyceae > Nostocales > Scytonemataceae > Scytonema > Scytonema sp. PCC 10023. Next base: position 6,691 of record NZ_CAWUDP010000124.1, on the reverse strand, counting down.
GCTTTGGGATTGGCGACTACATTGGCAGGGCTAGGTATTATAGCAGCTTTTGTGGGAAAAGTCTACGGTCAAGTTGGAATTGGTTTACCGATTATTGTCAGTATTATTGCTATCCTCATGGGGCTGAATTTACTCGAAGCCTTACCGTTGCAATTGCCCTCTTTTGGCGGTACAGAGTGGATTTCGCAAGAATTACCCCAAGGAGTGCGAGCATATTTGATTGGTTTGAGTTTCGGTGTTGTCGCCTCACCTTGCAGTACCCCTGTTTTAGCGAGTTTGCTTGGTTGGGTTGCCAATACACAAGACTTAATTTTAGGCGCTGTTTTGCTGCTTTCCTACACAGCAGGTTATGTTGCACCATTAATTTTAGCGGGTACGTTTACAGCTTCAATCAAGAAATTGCTAGAATTGCGCCGTTGGTCTGGTTGGATTAACCCAGTCAGCGGTGCTTTGTTGGTAGGATTTGGTGTACTTTCTTTAATTTCTCGGATTCCTATTGGAACTTTTTAGCTAAATGTCTATAGAAAATTCAGTTTCCAAACAATCTATCTGGTCAGCATTTGGGCAGTTATTGCGCAAAGAGTTATTACCCGTGCTAACCGATTTACGCTTAGCAATTGTGATGCTGTTAGTCATTGCACTCTTTAGCGTCACTGGTACTGTTATAGAGCAAGGTCAATCCCTGGCGTTCTATCAAGCTAACTACCCAGAGCACCCGGCTTTATTTGGTTTTCTCACCTGGAAAGTCATCTTAACAGTGGGCTTAGACCATGTTTATCGAACTTGGTGGTTTTTAGCATTACTCATCTTTTTTGGGGCAAGCTTAACTGCTTGTACCTTTACTCGTCAGTTCCCAGCTTTAAAAGCTGCCCGTCGGTGGAAATTTTACGAGGAACCCCGCCAATTTCAAAAGTTAGCTTTGAGTGCGGAATTCGATGTACAGACGCGCCATGGCGCGTCTGTACAAACGCCGACAACGTCTGTACAAACCCCGACAGCGTCTCTACAAACCCTGACTCAAATTTTGCCAAATCGCCGCTACAAAGTTTTTCAAGAGAAAGAAGGTACTCTTTACGCTCGCAAAGGCATTATCGGACGCATCGGACCAATTGTCGTTCATGTGGGTATCGTGACTATTCTCCTAGGGTCGATTTGGGGAGCAATGACTGGTTTTATGGCTCAGGAAATGGTTCCCAGTGGTAACACCTTCCAAGTAAAAAATATAGTAGATGCGGGACCTTTGGCAGCGCAAGTTCCTAAAGATTGGTCTGTGCGAGTCAATCGCTTTTGGATTGACTACACCCCTTCTGGTGGAATTGACCAGTTCTACTCAGATATGTCTGTTTTAAATAATCAGGGACAGGAAGTTGACCGCAAGACGATTTTCGTCAACAGTCCTCTGCGTTATCATGGCGTGACTTTCTACCAAACCGATTGGGGAATCTCTGCTGTTAAAGTGCGAGTCAACAACAGCCCCATTTTTCAACTACCAATGGCGCAACTGAACACCAACGGTAATGGACGCATTTGGGGAACTTGGATTCCTACTAAACCAGATATGAGTGAAGGTGTCTCTTTACTGGCGAAAGACTTGCAAGGAATGATGTTAATTTACGATGCTACCGGCAAGCTGGTTGACACTGTTCGCGCTGGAATGTCTACGCAAGTCAATGGTGTAACGTTGAAAATTCTCGATATTATTGGCAGTACTGGCTTACAGATTAAAGCTGATCCAGGAATACCGATTGTTTATACAGGGTTTGCCTTGCTCATGCTAGGTGTTACGATGAGTTACTTCTCTCACTCGCAAATTTGGGCATTGCAAAAAGATGGTCGCCTGTATGTAGGTGGTAAAACCAATCGCGCACAGGTTGCTTTTGAGCGAGAAATGTTGGAGATTTTGGATAAGTTAAGTTTACCTACACAAGCTGAGGAGAAAGCGATCGCGGTAGAATCTCCTTCCGCCTAATTACAACGTTTTTTAGGTAAATGAGCGCAATCTTGACCTTTGTCCTATTCAGATCCCCGACTTCGTAAAAGTTGTCGGGGATCTTGTTTTTTGAGATAAAAATTGAACCAATAATTATGATTTACTGAGTATTGGTGCAAATACCATAAAAACTGGAGGGTGTAGTGTCCAATTTGGGTACTCGTTGCGGTTGGCTCTTAGGAATTGTCATAGGTGGTGTGTATATTTGGAGTGCACATTGCGCTTTTGCTCAAATTACACCAGATACCACTCTACCGAATAATTCTATCGTCACACCCTCTGGTAATATCATAAATATCACTGGCGGAACTCAAGCGGGTGGCAACTTATTCCATAGCTTCAAAGAGTTTTCTGTAGGCATTGGTAGCGAAGCTTTCTTTAACAATACGGTTGACATAGGGAACATAATTAGCCGTGTAACAGGTGGGTCAATCTCTAATATTGATGGTTTAATCCGAGCGAACGGCACTGCTAACCTATTCCTGATAAATCCTAATGGCATTGTTTTTGGAGCGAATGCACGGTTAAATATTGGAGGCTCGTTTATTGGTAGTACTGCCAGCAGTCTGAAGTTTGCCGATGGTACGGAATTTAGCGCAACCAATCCTGGTGCCACTCCTCTATTAACGATCAGCGTTCCACTGGGGTTGCAATTTGGCGCAAATCCTAAAGAAATTCAGGTGAACGGACCAGGGCACGAATTTTCATATGCAAACGATATCATTGAGTATAATAACGGCTCTAAAACCAATCAACCCATTCCCGTTCTTAACAGTAGCCAACCAGGATTGCAAGTGAGTGAGGGGAAAACCTTAGCACTGGTGGGAGGGAATGTGTCAATTTCGGGTGGCATTCTCAAGTCACCAGCAGGACGTATTGAAATCGGCAGTGTTGGCAGCAATCAGGCTGTGAGTCTCGCGCCGATAGAACAAGGTTGGAAGCTGGGTTATGAAGGCACAACCAGTTTTGCAGACATCGGGTTAACAGAGAAATCGTTTCTGGGTGCAACAGGAGATGGCGGTGGTGCGATCGCAATCGCTGGTAGAAATATTAAATTTACCTCTGAATCAATAGTACGAGCTGATACCCTGGGCGACAGAAATGGGCAACAAATTAGTATCCTTGGGGATGCGATCGTTGTCGATAGATCCAACATCAGTGCTTACACCTTTAGTTCTGGCAATGGCGGACAAGTAAAGCTGGAAGCCAACAACATTACGTTTAACAATAACGGTGGCGCAGGAACTCAGGCAACAGCATCGGGAAACGCGGGAGACGTTACCCTCAAAGCTAAGAATTCTTTTGTTGCTAGCAATCAAAGTGGGCTAGGCAGCACTACCTTTGGTGTAGGTAATAGCGGAGTGATAAACGTTGAAGCTAATTCTTTTGATTTTAGCAATCAAAGTGGGCTAGGCAACCGTACCTTTGGTACAGGTAATGGCGGAGTGATAAACATTGAAGCTAATTCGGTGCGGCTTGAAGAGGAATCTGGTTTTGTTGCGACTTCTTTTAGTAATGGCGGCGTCGGCGAAATCAAAATTAAAGTTGGCGATTTGGTAATCCGCAATGCTGCTATTGGAAATGAATCATCATCCGGAAGTAATGGTGGAAAAATCAACATCGACGCAAATTATTTTCTACTCGAAAATGCCGCGATCAATAGCACTACGGGGAAAGACAGCACAGGTAATGGCGGAGAAATTAACATTAATGTGGCAAACTCTTTTGTGCTCAAGCTTCCAGATATAAAAGCTAATAGTTCTGGTACAGGTAATGCTGGAACAATCAGCATAACTGCCAAAAATATGCAGATTGAAGGTGGGACTCTCACTAGCAATACGGACAATTTAGGTAAATCAGGCAACATCTCTATTCGTGCCACAGACTCTTTTGGGGTAACCAATGCAGGTATACAAGCTAACAGTTCTGGTACGGGTGAGGCTGGAACTATCAGCATAACTGCCAAAAATGTGCAGCTTGAAGGTGGTGGAGGTATTGAGAGCATTGCGTCTGCTTCAGGTAAATCAGGCAACATATTTATTAATGCCACCGACTCTTTTGGGCTGACTGATGGACGTATAACTGCTAACAGTTCTGGCACAGGTAATGCTGGAACTATCAGCATTGATGCCAAGAATGTGCAGATTGAACGTGGAGGTATCAATAGCATTGCGTCTAATTTAGGTAAATCAGGCGACATCTCTATTAATGCCACAGACTCTTTTGGGCTGACAAATGTAGGTATACAAGCTAACAGTTCTGGTACGGGTGATGCTGGAACAATCAACATAACTGCCAAGAATGGGCAGATTGAAAGCGCAGAGGTTAGTAGCAATACACAGAACACAGGTAAAGCCGGAGAAATCAACTTTAATGTCGCAGACTCTTTTGATCTCAAGGCTGCAAGTATAAATACAAACACTAGTGGCGAGGCTAACGGTGGAAAAATCTACATTAGTGCAAAGAAATTGCAGATGCAAAATGCGAGTATTAGTAGCGATGCAAGCAACACAGGTAGGGGTGGAGATATTGAGCTACAGATAGGAAACTTACTTTTGTTGCGTGGTCAGAATTTTAGGAGTTTCATCTCCACCAGTGCAACTGGTAGTGGCAATGGTGGCAACATAAGCATCAATGTTCCCAATGGCTTTATTGTTACTGTCCCGAATGAAAACAGCGACATTAGCGCTAATGCATTTAGTGGCGGTGGTGGCAAAATCACAATCACATCTTTAAGTAATTTTGGCATCCAACAGCGTAGTCAAGAAGACTTTAAGCGCTTGTTGGGAAGCACCGACCCAAACCAATTAAAGCCTGAAAATTCACTAACAAACGATATTACAGCATTTTCCCAAACCAGCCCGACTTTAGAAGGTCAGGTAATTATCAACACACCATATGTTGACCCTAGCAAAGGATTTGTGGAACTACCCACGCTGCTAGCAGAGATATCAGAGGTCATAGACACAAGCTGTGCTGCCTTTGCTGAAGGAGAAGGTAGTAAGTTTACTGTCACCGGACGTGGCGGGTTACCCCCGAGTCCCTACGAACCCCTCAGCACTGATGTTCTATGGACAGATACTCGCACTACGGCTATCACAACACAGCAGCAAGGGAAAAAGGAACCTGCGGACTTACCACAGTCTAAACCTGAAGCTATAAAAATTGTCCCTGCTACCGGTTGGGTATTCAACGGCAAGGGTCAAGTAACCTTGATCTCGCATGCATCCAATCCTAATCGTATGGGGAGGACTCCTGCTAGCTGTCCAAAACCGTGATATCATGTTCGGCTAATTAGTTATGATTTCCACGTTGACTGCACCCCACCCCTTTATCCCCTCCCCGCGAGCGGTGAGTCCAGCGCTGTAGGCGGGTTTCCCGCCGTAGGCGACTGGCGAACCCGGAGGGGGAGGGGACGTGAAACGCAGCTTTACGGGGGCTAGGGGTCCCCTCTGGGGTTGGGGGAGGGGGTTCTTAGGTAATGATAAGTATTTAACCGGACTTGATATCACCTCATGTCAAATGCCTGGTCACGACGATCAGGCTTTTGATCACAAACAGTGGGGTTATCCGTTACATAAATCCTGCTCAACTCTAATCAATGCTTCTCAAAGCTATTCAATTGGTGTCGAGCAACGCTAATACTTCCTGTTTCACTCTGGCGGTGTCGGCACTCACTAGTCCACAGGCGCGAGCTCCGTCTAACTGACGACTCTATGTATCGAAGAGAAGTTAAAAAAAACTTCTTTTGAGGCGCTACTAACGACCCTCTGTCTAGGTCGCTTGCACTTCGCCTGTGGCACGTTTACCAAACGCCAGTCGATGCTGGAAGGGTTATCCTCGCTCCGGCACGGTAGTTAACCGTTAATATATTGACTATAAGAGCGTCTTTTCGCTATACCTGCTCAAAATTGACGACCGTGTGATTTGACTTGAATAGATTTTAGGTTACAGTTCCATGCCCCTTCGGTTAGTTATAGAGTTTCGTTATAAATAAAAGTTATTGCTTACAGCAGCATGCGGTCAATAGCCATGCAAGTCGCAATTATGATTTACTGAGTATTGGTGCAAATACCATAAAAACTGGAGGGTGCAATGTCCAAGTTGGGTGCTCGTTGGGGTTGGCTCTTAGGAATTGCGATGGGTGGTGTGTATATTTGGAGTGCACATTGCGCTGAAGCTCAAATTACACCGGATGCCACTCTACCGAATAATTCTATCGTCACACCCTCTGGTAATATCATAAATATCACTGGCGGAACTCAAGCGGGTGGCAACTTATTCCATAGCTTCAAAGAGTTTTCTGTAGGCATTGGTAGCGAAGCTTTCTTTAACAATACGGTTGACATAGGGAACATAATTAGCCGTGTAACAGGTGGGTCAATCTCTAATATTGATGGTTTAATCCGAGCGAACGGCACTGCTAACCTATTCCTGATAAATCCTAATGGCATTGTTTTTGGAGCGAATGCACGGTTAAATATTGGAGGCTCGTTTATTGGTAGTACTGCCAGCAGTCTAAAGTTTGCCGATGGTACGGAATTTAGCGCAACCAATCCTGCTGCCACTCCTCTATTAACGATCAGCGTACCACTGGGGTTGCAATTTGGTTCAAATCCTAAAGAAATTCAGGTGAACGGACTAAAGCACGAATTTTCATATCAAGAAGATATCATCGAGTATAATGACGATAAAGCCAAT
>NZ_CAWUDP010000123.1:0-26255 GCF_963920835.1 Scytonema sp. PCC 10023 | reverse complement strand
ACCAGAGAATTGTCAGTGGTGGTGATGATGGCACAGTGCGGTTGTGGGATACTCAGGGCAAGCAAGTTGCTGAATTGAGAGGTCATCAGGATTACGTAATATCAGTAGCAATAAGCACAGATAACCAGAGAGTTGTCAGTGGTGGTTCAGATGGCACAGTGCGGTTGTGGGATATTAGGCTTGAGTCTTGGCTAAAAGCAGGTTGTAAGCAATTACAGGATCTTCTTGTTTCCAAAGAACCTAAAACTTCTGATGCGAGAGGCGCTAAGGCAACGTGTGAGCGATATCTAAAGGGTCTGTAGTGACCGAAGAGCGCTCTGCAGTGAACAGTGAACAGTTATCAGATAACGGAAGCACTTTTCACTGTTCACATTCCGGGTCTTGCCCCCAAATTGATTTGTGGAAAAAAAGAAAAGTTATTCCGCCTTAAAATCCCCAGCAATTCATTCGTGGGGATTAACTGTTGACACTCTTCGCCCGTGAGTAGCATTGGAACAGGAATGTACGCTAAGCCCAAGATGCTTACTGTACTTGAGTTGTAGCCTGAGCCTTTAAAGGTGTCTATTCCTGTGATAACAATCTTTATCACAGGAAAAATGCGCTCAAAGCCTAAACAAACGGTGACAATGAGGCGTTGAAGAAGGTAGAAATTTTATTGTTATCACAGGAATTAGTCGGAGCGCGTACATTTTGGTTCCAATGCTACTCGCACGCGATTACGCTAAGAGGGTCATAACGTTAAAATTGACCACAAGCACCGCAGGTACTACCGACACAACAAATAGCACCGATTTGAATCACTGAATTTTTAGGTATTAAAATCTCATCACTTTTAGTTTGAGCAAAAACATGATTCCCACAAATGGTAAGTACTCCACCAGTTGTTAAAACACTTACTAGCATGAACTTCCAGTACTTACCTTTTCTGCTTTGAGACATTTTTTTTCCTCAACTCTGTGTATCACACACTTTGTTAGCCTGCAATTTACATTACAAGTTAGCAAAAATGCTTTTATGGACACACTACATTCGCATTGAGAATCTGGGTTTTATTTTTAGAAAAATTTAATTAGTCAGCGAGAACGTGCCTTTGGTGGAGCAATGTATGTGGTATCGGGGGATGACCTTTGGGACTACCATATATCTGGATATTGGGGCAAACATAGCCAAGCTGTCACAATAGCCAAAGTAGCTAGTAAAAACCTTACACTACAAAACTTTCACGCTTAAAAATGGTTTCAATGGTGTGCGTGTCATCAATAGACATCTTGCTGTCGTAGAATTTACGTTATACGACAAAACAACACCGATTCTCCCTTTGTTTTCTCGGGTTAAAGCTGGGTTTAACTCAAGAAATCCATGTCGTATAAGTTACTAATGGCTGTTTTTAACAGCCCTGTCGGCTTACAGACAAGTTTAATCGTTGAAAGCCTTGCTACACCTCAGTTTTTTCTTCTACTTTGGATCTGGTATCAGCTTGGCTATATTTGCCCCAACACCCCGGCACCCGCTGGGGTTTTTTGGTGTGTCAGTGACACAGTTTACAACTCGAACCTTAGAGTCCTACAAAGAGAAACCTTGAAAAACCGTTACTTTTTTATACTTTTTTGCACTTTTAACCCTACTTGGCGTAATGCTAGAGAAAGTGTCACCTTGTGCCATATGCCGCTTGAAAGTTCCAAATCATTTTTCGAGCCGGAACTTTACTCTTTTTGGTACTCCTTTTAGTGCTTGAAATCCTAAAATTTCAGACGAAAATTATGAAAATGTTCCGACACTGTTAAAACTCGGAACTGTGTAAAGTTTTATAAAATTTGGCGAACAACGGCTAAAAGTTAGCCATATCAATGCTTTAAGGTACTTGGCACTTCGTGACAGCTTCTCTAGCCTTAGCCCTACTTGCTCGAAAGAAGCTTACATCGCACAATTTAAGCCCCAGCATCCGCAAGAACAAACCCCGAAAAAACCTTTTTTCATTACTTTTCGTTACCTTATGACATGAGAAACACGCCCCAACGCGCGGCGCGGACTTCGTTTTAAATTTTTAAGGTATTCCACTCAGGTTTACATTTTACAACCAGACGGCATTACGAAATCAAGCGCAATGACCCGACCTGTTCCCGACGGTTAAAGAACGTTCCATCCTGTCTTGTCCACCGAACCTTGTAATCGGAAAACACCTGCTCAACAACTTCTCCAACGCAACCCCAGGCTCCGTCGTATGCATCGCCCGTCCATTCAACGCGTGAGCCTATTTTGAATTGTGCCTGAATGTCCTCAGTGGCGGAAACTTCGGGATTTGGCTGTGTTGATAACTTGTTTTTTCGCAGTACGCACCGTATCGCCTCAAGTTGCTCAGCCGTTAAATGCATACGCACTTGTGCCTTTTGCTCATCACTCCAACATTCTAGTAGTGCGGATAACATAGCGTACGGATTTTCGCCCTCCAGTGCCTCAAGCATCAACTCGGCGTTGGCTTGTGGGTCAAAACTTAACTCAACCGACTTATTGACATTACCCGCACCACTATTGACATTATCCGCAATGTTGCCGCACCACTTCTCATCATTGGAAGTATTACTGTGCCTTGGTTCCGAGTCAGCCGCACCACTATGTTCCAGATTTAGCTCTTTTTGTATTGCCTCTGGTGAAGAAGTGAGACACTCACCATTTTTATTTTCAACGCTCTCGGGTTCTATAAAAGTGGTGCGGGTGGTGCGGAAGTCTTTATTTTGCGTACTTTGTGGTGCGGGTAATGGTGCGGGAGTGGTGCGGCTATTCTCATTAGTGGTGCGGGTATTCTCAATAGTTGGTGGAAACGGTGGGGGAGCATTAATACCTATGCCCGTAATTGTGGGTACACTCCTTTTTGCTACCTCATCGTACTTAGTACCTTTTTTGGCTTTGGGGAATAAAGATAAGATTCTGGGAATAACTTGGTTGATACCCTTGACATTTTTGTCGCTAGGACGTACTTGTTCTATCCATTGGCGTTTCTTGCCGTCGTCCTCAATCAGCAAAGTGCCATTGTCGATATACCATTGCTCTAACAATGGCCACAGATGTTTAGCAGTCATTTCCCCATTGGCGAGATATCCTAAGCCCACGTCCTCGCAGAACTGGAATAAATGATTATTCTCCTTCTGCATTAATTTGAAGGCATCGGTGGTGCAAGAGTAGTCAATGCCCTCTTCTATCAACGCTTCCAAGGCATCGAGCATTTTGTTGAGGAATGCAGGAGCAACACTGGTGCGTACGAATTCCTCATCGTAGGCGAAGCGTGGATCTGCTTGCAGTTCGTTTGGATTGTTCGGGTCTGGGTTCTTTTTGAAAGTTTTTATAAACTCTAGAGGTGCAATTCTATCTTGGATTGCTTGGATTACGCCCTGGAATGACGGAACATGATTTAAGTTGAAAAGCCCTACTGCCTTGGGAATAAATTCAACGTGGTCCTTGCCCTTGCGCTCAGAATGCAAGACGTTGCCAGTGGCGAACAGCTTGAGACTTTGGATTTTATCCAATCTCGCGGTTTCCGGATTTTCGGAAGCCCAGTTTACCTTACTGTATAACAACGGTGCCAGTGCAAATTTTCTTCCATCGTCGTAATGGGCAAAGTCTGCCAGAGACACGCTGGTCATCCCGCTGTGACCAAAAATGATTGAGACGGTTTGGCGGAGAGCATCTTTACCATTGGAACCCAAACCGCAAGCCAGCAATACTCTCACTTCTCGTCCGCGACGTTTACGTACTTCGGGTAAGTCGATTGATGCAGCTAAGTTTCTAAGTAGTACTTGCTGCTGTGGCTCATCCAAACATTGAAGTAAGCGATCGCAATCTGTGGAATCTGCTTGGGGGTCATACTTCACCAATGGTTCGTATACAAAATAATGCTTGGTGGGGTCGTGTTCCTCAAGATGCCGGACTGGTTTACCGCTTTCCCATTTCACTGCTAACACCCCGTTGGTACAATTAATGCCAGAAGGGTTGAGCAGACTAGGGTCAACCTCAAAACGCATTTTGACCCACTTCAAAACCTCTTCTACCTTGGCAGGCTTGGCGTAGGGATATGTTGCTTTAAATCCACCTTTCCCGTCTGGCACTGGCACAATATAAGAATTGCAAAAACTTGCAATTTTTGGGCGCTCTACCGCGTCGGGAACGTACTTGTAATGATTCCCCTGCCAACGATAAAGCTTGTTATCAGCACACATCCAAGGTTTGTCACCATACAGGAAATTAAGCGCTTTTTGGTTAAAGTTGGCATCAGGATTAAGTTCTGAGGTGTCGCCGGGGAAGAAATCATCGTCATCATCAAACGATTCTTCCTCCTGATTCAGTTGGGCGTTTTTAATTTCCTCTAAGATTAGCTTTGCTAATTCGTCCCCAGTCATGCCACTTGCCAAAATATCAACCACATCCCCTTTGTCGCATAAATCGGGGTAGATGGTTTTTAAATTAATGGCAATGAATGGGACTTGCTCACGCGCTGCTGATGCAGCTATTTTCTCAGCTTTTTTAACACCCGTCTCATCGTTGTCTTGACAGTGAGCAAGGATGAACGGGCGTGAGCCTAGTTTAGATTTAATTTCATTAAGGATAAATAGCCAATCTTCCTCCCTAGGAGTGCCTACAGCCGTGATACCCGCCAGTTTTTCGGCTCTAGCCGCTTCTACACACTTCTCGCCCTCATGGCTGAGAATTACCGCTACTTTCTCAGAAGCAATCACCTCTACAGCTGCTATAACTTCAGCTTGCCGATAAGCCGCCCAGCTACATTTCCCCTTGTTCCATTGGGTCTTGCCCGATTCATCAATGCGGCTAATAGAGAAAGTTTTTTCGTGTCCTTTGTCACTATTGGCACAAGGACATTGATAACGGTAAGCCTTTCTCCCGTCACCGTAATCATAAATAACTACGGTGAGTTGTTCTAACTCCTGCCCTGTAACTCCCTTGCCCAACAACTTTTCTCGTGTTGATTTCGGAGCAAGTTCTGGAGCAAGAGCAGTTGGTTGTGGTATATCACCGGGGACTTCGCCAAGACGAGCTAGAGCCAACTCTCCTTGTGGTAGCGGCACTGGCTTTTGACTCGCTGACTTGTATGCCTTTGGAGCGCCACCCTTTAGCTTTCTACTTTTTACAGAAGCACTGCCCTGTCGCCTTTCTTCCATCAGTTCAGCCCAGGGCTTGATTTTTTCCCGAATGTCGCGGTTAGAGCATCCATTAAAGCATTGATACTTTCCAGTGTTCGGCTCAATGCTTAAGTTGTGACCCTCACATACCGGGCAAACGTATTTATTTTTTTCTTTAGCTGGTTCAAGCTGATCTAAAAAGTTGCGAATGTCAAATGCCTGCTGAGTCTGGAGGTCGGTACTCATTACGCCTTACCTCCTTGAGCAGATTCAAATCCAGCACAGTCATTGGAGAAAAGGGAAAATACTTCGTGTGCTGATGAATTGTATGATAAGCTTTTTCTATGGTATAAATGGGTCATCTTTGATTGCCTCAAGTTGAATTGAAGCAACCCAGCCAAGCCCCCGTTTGAATAAATTTAGAAAACCGGTCAGAAATCAGCTAACTGTTGTTGGTAACATATATCTAGCTTTTTATATGGTTATAAGTGGCTGATTTGGTCTTTTTTCCGACCGTAGCGTTGTTGAAGCAACGCGGCGCGGTGTTAAACGGGGGCTTGACTGGATCGCCTTTTTTTTAGAATAAAGCCGCGAGGTACTCCTATAGTCAACTCGCGGCTTTTAAATTTTCCGACTCTTCAAAGGAATTTAGATATTCAAGCAGAGCGTTCCGGACAAGAACGCCCCGAGGACGCCCCTGCACGGACGCTGCCCGGAGTAAGCGTTGAAAGTCACGAAGAGAAAGCTTAGTCGTCGCCTCAACGCGAAGTGAAGTTGGTTTCGCTGTTTGGTTCACCATAGTCCTCTGTAAACTCAACTCAGACACGGTAGCAATTAAATCGGCGTCGATTCAGATGTCGTTCCTAAATAAGAAGCGCCGAAAGGGTACAAATCGGTATTCTAACCGTTGTTTTGTCGCATGAAAAGATGAAATCCTCTTTTTGTAGTAAAAAAGTACTATATAAAATAACGACCAAGCGTTGGGTGTGTCACTGACATAGCAATAAGCAACATTTGTTGAGAATGAGGTAGGAGAGCGATCGCTCATCTCCCGTCACCAACATCAACTAGCCGTGCCAGTTCCTCTGGAGTAAACTGATTCAATAATTGAACCGCCTCCAGAAACCAGCAGTGCTTTTCCCAGGCAAGCTCACTTGGCTCAATGTCTAAGACTTCGCAGAAAGAAAAATAATCATTTCGTTCTTTAAATTTGCTCAAGGCAGTAACAAAACTTTTAACCAGTTGACGCGCTTCTGGTGAAGTTTTGGGCTTGCCATCAAAGTTGTAACTTCCACCTTGCTCCGTCATGCCGCCCCCTTATTTTTCTTCTTTGATGCGGGTGTAGGGGTTTCATTTTCTTGCCTAGCTTTAACTGCTTCCATAATCAGGATTGCCCCCATCTGGCGATTGTGAGCGCAGCTTGCAACTGGAGCGCGGTGAGGAGGAGGCGAGGGGGCGCGAGTTTGGGCTGCCACGCTCATCCCCCAGAACTGTGCGATTGCGCTCCGCTCAGAGCAGTGCGCTCTCGTCCCAGAGGGACACGCTGTCAGTAACCCGCAATCGCTAAGCGTGTCTCACCTTTTGAGTTCCTTCACTAAGACACCAATAGCACAGAGAACTAGAAAAATGCTAACAGCGATCGCCAGTGTTAAAGCAACTGGAGTATTGCCCGCTGCCAAGAGCGGCACCAAGACAAACCGGAATGCCAGCAGCACAGCAACCGTCCAACCACCAGTCCTTAGCAGTAGGGAAAATTGCTGCCATGATACCAACGAGATTTCAACCTTGTCAGGAGGATGCGGTTGCAACTCTCCAGAGTCGCTCTCACCAATGTCCGGCATTTCAGGTGTCCCACTTTCAGACAGCGCTTCTTTTTGCTCAAAGTCATCAACGAATGCAGGCAGCACTGGGATTTTCGGCATACAAGCCTCCTTGGTTTTGCATTGGAGTGATTTAACTTACATCCCATAATAACCAAAAATATTGGGTGTGTTCACTTGGTGTTGGTAGTAGTTTGATTTTTAAATATATTATTTTAATTAGGTTTATGGGTTGATTAAATGAGTATACTAGAAGATGGAGAGTTCACGATTAAGCTGACCTATGCCCAAAAAACCAAAGTCAAGGGTTGCCAGCTTTCGCGAAAAAGCTGGACTAACGCAGGTTCAGTTAGCGGTTTTGGTTGGTGTAACCCCAAACACAATTCAAAATTGGGAAAAAGAGAACGGACTTGATCAACTGGAGCGATACCTAAAGCTTGCAGAGATTTTTGGCTGCGATGTATCAGACCTGGTGGAGTACGTTCCTGTAACTGAAGAAGAAAAACCCAAATCTAAGGGCTTCTCATTGCAAGAACTGAGCGAACTACGCGAGAGATGGGGGACTGGTACAAAAGCTGAACCGAGCGCTCAAAAGAGCAAGACCACATTTAAAAGTGATGATTTGGCATCAGATGTAAAGCCATCAACAAATAGTCCAACTGCTGAGTTGGAGCATCAGAGGGGTGGACGTGAATGATGAAGGTTCTAAAGGTTCTGGTTGATGCCGACTTAATCGTCAGTGTTCTTGATGAGAAGAGCAATGCTTTTGAAGATGCTGGAACACTACTAACTGACATAATGCCATTTCCGAACATACATCTGTACATAACAGATTTGCCTTTGGAAAAGATTCTCTCTTGCAAGGAGAAAGTAGCCAGAGAAGAAGTAGCCAGTAAATTTAGAGAAAAATTTAGAGATACTATTATACCGTATAAGGCTCACCTCAATTACTTCATTGAGGAGCAAGTAGTTCAACCCACTGAGAATAAAAGAAATTTTGAGTGTGAAGTAGAGACAGCCTGTGCAATTGCCTACGGGATTGACGCAGTTGTCACGCATAAAAAAGAAGATTTTGCAGGATCTGACTTGCTGGTCTGGTCAGTTACGGAGTTGTCGGCTGTTGTGTTACGGAAGTTTGTTGCACAGTTGGAGATTTTGTTTGCCAAATCCCCCTCAATTGAGACGTTGAGTTTTAACACAAGCCCTCCTCTACCAAAGACGATTTCCAGTTCGGAAACATTAGAGACGATTTCCCTAGGAGCAGACGACCAACGGCGCGGACGGCGCGGTGTCCCTCAAAAAATTGGTGTCCCTCAAAAAAAAAGTCCGCTGTCTTCATTGTCCCTCAAAAAAAAAGTCCGCTGTCTTCATAAAATCTCTACAATTCCCACAAACGACAACGCTGTCTTCATAAAATCTCTACAATTCCCATTGCAAAACCAAACATATCCGCTTACGCTCGCGACCGCCGGAAGAAAAACGTAAAATCCCTCTAAACAGTGAAGACTTTAGCATCAAAGCATCACAGTCTTTTGTAACAATCTATTAACAAAAGCACTTTCTACGGAAGCATAGGCATTTGGGCGATTTCGATACCTGGCACTCCCAACAGTGAGATTAGCGCCTGAAACCTAAGAGTTATTAACTATCACCCAAACAACTGCATCGCTACCTTGGGGTCATAACAGTTTGCTAAAACAAACTGTTCTGCAACAGTCTGTATTTCTGGGGAGGAAGCTTCCGTTACATAACACCTGCCCAAAGCTACCCATAACTGGAAATATTTACTCTGGGCTTCGTTTACTTCCTGCTTCAACCTGGTTCGTTCGGACGAATCCAGTCCACAAGCTAACCTCGCCTAACTGGCGATTCTTGACAAATTGATTGCAGCATTCAAATCGCGGTCAATGACAAAGCCACAATGACCGCATTCAAACACTCTCTCATCTAAAGTGAGTGTTTCTTTTTTGGTTCCACAACTTGAACAGGTCTTACTGGATGGAAACCATCGGTCAACTACAACAAGCTTGGAACCATATAACTGACACTTGTAAGTTAGTTGTCTGCGGAATTCAAAGAAAGACATATCAGCAATAGATGCAGCCAGCTTACGGTTAGCCAACATTCCAGATACATTAAGGTCTTCAATCACTACTACACCGTGGTTCTTGGCAAGTAGTGTTGTTAGCTTATGAAGTATATCTTTGCGAATGTTGGCAATTTTTCTGTGCAATCTAGCAATTTGAAGGAGCGCTTTTTTCCAATTAGCTGAACCTATTACCTTGTTGCGGTTCAACCATTGAATTCTGGATAACTTGGCTTCGTATTTTTTGTACGATTTAGCTCCAGCTATAACTTCACCAGTACTGAGAGTCGCTAAATTTTTAACGCCAAGGTCAACGCCTACAATCGTGCTGGAAGTGCATTCTTGAGTTTCCACTTCAAACCGAAAACTAATAAACCATCTATCAGCTTGACGACTAATCGTAACTGATTTTGGTTTAACTTGCGGCAAACGCTCATAGGTTTTGAGTACGCCGATTACAGGTACTTGAATCTTGTTGTACCTCGCGATTTTGACTGTACCTTCCAACGTGAACGAGTCGCGCTTACCTTTCTTCTTGAACTTCGGGACACCAGCAGTTTTGTTAAAGCAGCGCTTCCAGGAATACAGCAATGCCATTAATGCCTGTTGTGGTGTAGATTTAGAACATTCGTAGTACCATTCATTTTCAGACTTGACTAATGCCACTAGCCACTTGTGCAAGTCAATAGCACTAGGAAATTTAATCTTGGAATCGGGATTGGTTTTGTTGTGGTCTAAAATTTGCTTGGTCAGCGCCAAGCCCCAATTCCAAGCATGACGAGCTACTCCACAATGCTTTGCTAATGCTATACGCTGTTGATTATTCAGTTTCAATTCTGTTTTGAAACCTAAAAGCATTAAGCCACCTCTTTAAGTACCCATTCCGGAAGTTTTGTCGAGATATTGGTAGATTTTAAGTTACAGTTCCTGACCCCCTTAGATGACGAACTCCCACCGTGTTCAACATATTGCTGGACAAATTCAATAATCGCTTCATTCATTTGCCTCGCTGTCGTTTTCCAAGTGCTCCAGTCTGTCTAAGATTCGCCTGTTCTCAGTTTGCAGTCCGCGTATCTCGGATTGCATAGCGTCAAATCGAGCAACTACGGCTTCAAAATTGCGCTGATGGATTTGTACGGTAGAGAGCAGCGCTTCAGCTGTCGCCCTCAGTTCCCCATTTACAGCTACCTGTCGGTCAAGCGCGGATTCGATTCGGTCAAGCCGGTCTTGGGTCACGCCGCCCCTTTATTTTTCTTCTTTGATGTGGGCGTAGGGGTTTCATTTTCTTGCCTAGCTTTAACTGCTTCCATAATCAGGATTGCCCCCATCTGGCTTAATGAGCGCATCTCCCCGGATGCCATCTGCTCTACAAGTTCTCCTATATCATCTGGCAAAACAACCGATATCCGCTTACTCATAAACTCATTCTGTGAATAACTCATAATTTACTACTTTCTCCCATAAGTCTATTTCTTGAATAGCCGTAGCGTCTTGCTACTTCATAGCAGTTGACGCAATATGCTACGATTGCTATCGTATCACTATAACCGCAAAACAGACACAACCCAGCATGAGACGCCCTAAAGCGCCTTCAGAGAGATATATTGTCTGTTTTTCCGCTAATAACGCTTAAAGCACTGAATTTGTAAAGATTTCAGGCAAAATTTCATCCATGAATAATGCATTTTTAAAACCGTTCTACGGTCAAGAGTATCCTGCATACTCAAATTTCTCCTATCCGTCCCATGGACAAGTACGCCCACGAATTGTGTTTGATGGCGGCAACCGCTTCATAAAGTGGATTGACCCCAACAACCAAGTGCAGTGTATACCCAGTTGCCTCAAGGAAGTATCAGAGTATCAATGGCGACGGATAAAACCCGACGCCCAGACAGTATTACTTGAGGTTGAAGGTAAACGCTTTGTCATTGGTAAACTCGCTCAAGAATTAGGCGGTGAGCCAACTTTCCAGAAAGATAAGTGCGAGTTAGCAGAAATTTTGGTACTGGCAGCCATCGAACCCAATCCTGGTTTTAATCATGTTCGGGTTGAGAAGTTGGCGATCGCACTCCCTAACACCCTAAACAATGACGATGTTGCAGCTGTAGGGAGAATTGCCAACCATCCACTGACCAAAGAATTTACACGCAATGGGCAAGCCATCACCTACACCGTAGGCGAAGTTGAGCCGATAGACGAAACTTACCCAGCTTTTTTATACGCCCAGCAACAAGGATTCTTTCAATTTCCCGCTGCTAAAAATGCAGTTTGGGATATTGGGGGAGGGACGAGCATTGCTCGGATTTACACGCCCAACGGCACATTAATTCATGATGCCGAGGTCATTTTACCTGGTACAAAGCAGCTGGCGCAAAAGATAGCTGTGGAAGCTAAAGAGGTTTTTGGGTTGGATTACAGCCCTAGCTTGGTGGACATTATGGACGCTCTAGCCAGAGGTGATTACAAGTTTGGGGCTGCTAAAGAATACGATTTTTGGGATATCTATGACCGAGTTTGCAGTGATTGGGTCGAGTCGGCACGGGGAGAAATTCGCTCAAAGTGGACAGAGCATCTACCACAACTAGGCGAAGTACTGGTGATTGGTGGCAGTGCCGCACTTGCTCGACCAATTTGTGAAGACACCAACGACCGATTCTTTATTCCAGAGAACCCGCAGCTTTTCAACATCATTGCAATGGCACACATGGAGTAATCGACACATGGCACAGATACGAGTTGTCCTTGACCCCAAGCATCAACCAAAAGCAGAAGCGATTTTAGAGCAAACAGGGATTAGTACCTTATCGCAGCTTTTCTCTTTGTTGATAGTGAATTATGGTGACTGCCTTGTAAACGCTCTCAAAGCGCATCCAACAGCAGTGCAAGCACCAATTGCACAACCAAAACTCACGCAAACACACAACGAACTGCCCAAACTTCAGCCAAAGCAACTTACACAGCCTAAGCAGTTTGCACCGATAGGGAACATTTAGCGGTGAGACTAGAGAGGAGACTTAGCAATGCTAAACAACCACCAAATTGACCAACTCATAACCACCGAGCAATGGCTCGAAGAAATCCAAAATTCCCTAGAGTTTCAAGAACTCGACTTTCACCCAGACTTGAATCTATCAGATGCACGGCAAGCCATCGCCGAGCTACTGGACGCCCAAAAGCCGAGCAACTTCACCCCGACCGAATGGGACGATTACAAGCCGGCTGAGGATAAGCCAGTGATGCACCTCCGCATCGTTCGCCCCTGGTGGCAGAAAGTTCAAGATTGCCTGCTCTCAAAGCTTGCTGAAGTTGCGATTGCCTCTGGCACTGCCCCTTGGGCAATCGCTAGTCTATTCCTATCCGGTTTCTTGGGTTCTGCGGCACTGTTTGCCTGGGGCATGGATGGAATCAACCGAAACCGTGATTTCTTTCACCGTGTTGATTGGGAGGCGACAGCAGAAACTTGTCAAGGTGCAGCATTGTCCACCTTTGCAGTGTTTTTGGGAGTTTCTTTGACGGGCGGTGTAATCGCTGGAGTACGCAAAGATGTTTGACGTTAACCAATTGCTTGAAGGACACCAGTACCAATACAAGGGCAATACCGTGGTGTACCAGAAGGAATTACCAAGCCGCAGTGCTAGAAAATTCTTGTTTACAGACGGAGCAGGTAAACAAATCAGAATCTCTCAATCGCTTGCCCAACGGCATCTATGGGCAGAGGTGCGAATAGTGGATTTATCAAAATTGGAGGCTTTTTGTGAATGACCTACAGCTGATCAACTGCCCAACCCTATTGACCCAGGCAAAGACTTTTCAAATCAATGGGACTCTCTACCGTTACCTGTACTCAGAGGGCAGCATCAAACACACCCAATACTTGTTTCGACCACTGCCAGCGCAGCGCAAAACGGCTGATTTGAGGCTGAACCGTGACAAGGTGCTATGCAGAGTTTATGAAGTTCCTGGGCTGTATCGTCAGCATCACGCCATAGTTACTGACACAGTGATTCAACAAAGTTTGTTTTAGGCGATCGCCTGCCTGAGAAACGAGCGATCGCCTTGGGTGCATCTCCGCCAATGAAGAATACACAACATTAGGGATCATACGACAAATGAAACCAATCGGATTTTTTTGTAATCACACACCCGGAGACAGTGGATTGCTGGGTGATATGGAGGAAAGCTGGGGAAGCACTTTCGAGGCGCTAAACACGAGCGAGCGCCTTTGGATGTTGTTCTCGCTGGTTGGGGGTATTACTGCTGAAGCTTCTGAAAACTACAATCCCAATGAAGTGAGGGAATATATTGTGCCAGCAATTGAGCGCTTTGGAGAACTCAACTTTTCTGACCAACTGGGGTTAGCCCAAGCGTTGATTGAGCAAATTAAGCACGAAAGACATAGAACATAGGCATGGTGTATCAGAAGCAAATAGGGCTAGCGCTTGCAGGAATTGCTGTTTGTGTCCTTCCTTTGCTTCTGCCCCTCATCCCAAAGATTGGAACATACGCCCAATCTGAAAGATTGAAGGCAGAAGAAGAATTACAGCGTGCAACCATTGCTGAACGCGCCAAAACCTCAGAGGCACTGTACAACGCTGGCATTGCACCCAATGCAACTTCACTGCGAATTAGGCGTTACCTTGACAGCCCACATCAAGACCCGATGCCAGACACAACGGGCTACGGTGCATCAGAGATTGTGTATGTCTACGACAGTGCTGGTGTTTGTATCGGAAAAATTGAGGGCAATCAGTGGCTTTGGAAGCATAAGTACAACAATATCTGCAAAGGAGATTCTAATTAATGACATTTACTTCAGGTGGTTCTAAGAGCAGTAATGGCGAAAGTTCTAGCACCAACAATGGGAAACAACCACCAAAGCGCTCAATCGGTCAAATCATTGATTTCCTTGCAAAATGGACTGTTTTGATTGTTGGGCTACCGATACGAGTAGCAGCCGCTATCGTGGCTCAATTCGTTGCCAATGGCGGTGCAGGTCGCGCTGTGGTCGGTGGTCTGCTTTTTATGATGGGGAGTGCCATCAGCGCTGATTCCATCTGGCAAACAGTATTTAGACAGCGCCCCGTCTTTCCCTGGTTCGAGTCGGGGTGGAACTGGTTCAATGTACCAGCCGCAGTGTTCAACCCGTTCTTTTACCTTGCATTCCTCATCGCAGTAGGATTGCAGGTAATCGAAGCTTACGCACTACGAGGCAAAAACCCTGATTCAGCACGGCGAGAACTGCAAGACCATATGGTTTATGACCTGGAATCTAAGCCAAGTGGCAAGATTGACCTGGTTGGCGAATTATGGCGAGATTATAAAGTCGCTGGGATGCGCGATCGCTCAACGGCTGGGTTGATTAGCCTAGCAATCTGGATGTTTGACCTGGTAACAACCTTTACAGCTCGTAACCCATTTGCTTACACCGAACCATTAACAATCCTCACTTGTATCATGTTTAACATTGCAACGATGCTTGCAGGTGAAATTGGCTTTGCTATTTGGCAACTAACCAAAGACTAAAAACTTAAAGCGCTCTAAGGAAACGCAGTCCCAGAGCGCTTTTTGCAACTTTTGATAGGTTCTTATATGGTCAATCCTAACAACAACATCCCCAAGATCACAACCCGTCAAACTGAATACTTGCGCGACCAGTACCCCAGTCTCTCACATCTTGAAGCTGGGAACGTTGCAATGTGGCTACAGGAACGAAAAGACCAGCTACTTGAGCAAGCACTCGCAGTGGAGGCAGAAGCGGATACAGCGCGTGTATTGGGAATTGTTGCAGCTGGCGTTGGAAGTATTTGCTATGCGCTTAATCCATTTATGCTTGTTGGTGGCATGATTGGCGGTGCTGCATGGTTGTGGACTGTGGTAGAACATTTTAACCGCACCAAGGAGATAGCCCCGCTGCCTTTTGTGCGTGGTAACTTCTTGGATGCTCTAGCACGAGTTGGTAATTATGACGCAAGGCAAGACCATCAAGCCAACCATTTAGGAGACACAATAAAGTTTCTGCCAAGGCATGACGCAATAGAGTACACTTTTTTGTTTACCAACTTTGAGACGGTTGATGAGTACTTAGTTCAAGTAGAGCCAGGTAAGCGGTTCTATGCTTATCGTTGGCTGTTGAGTTGGTTTGAGAAGTTGCAAGGGCGATCGCTACCCAACAGAGAATCCATGAATGCTCACTTACAAAATGTCGCTGTTGACAGCAGGGTCAAAGTTGATGAGGTTAGGGCGATTCAGCAAACCGTCGTCCCCACTTTTGTACAATTGCCACAAACTACCATTGTTGAGTTACCAAAGCCCAATGTTGTAGATCTGCCCAAACCTCAAATAACTGGCGCTCTTGATACACCCAAGACCGAACCATCTGCCAGTGAAGACATTCTTACAACACCTCAGTCCTTCGCCTCTATGCCCTTAGACCAACGAGCCAAGGCGGTGATTGATGCTCTTATCTCATCCGGCTTCAGAATTGATGAAATGATGGGTTCACAGATAATTGCAATCGCAGGCACTCAACGAGGCGGCAAAGGCACTCTAGCAGCGATACTGGCTACTTTATCCAAAGCACTTGACCCAGGGCTGAATGTGCAATATTTCACGGCTGGGGTGGACGTGTACCCGTTTAGTTGCAACCTGACTAGCGCCCTCAAGTATTCGGGCAAGGATGCAGATACAGCCGATGGCTTTGTAGCGCGTGACCTGTTGATGTTCCTTAAGGGCTTGGACGGCTGTGAACCTTACACCCACAAAAACTTACTGCTCATTGTTGATGAGGCGATGCGGTTACTGTCACTGCTTGAGGAATCGCAACGACTCTGGGCAATTCAATTCTTACTTTCTCGTTTTGCCAAAACGGGAGGAACGCTCATCATAGTCCTACACGCTTCTAACCTCACCTCCGTTGTGGGCAAGGCGACGGCGGGACTAGCTGACACGTTCAAAGCTTCGGTCAACTTCATTGGTTGTGTGGCTAAATCCGTCAGTGCTGGCGGACTCCGTAAGATGAATGTTGCTAGTGGTGAGTACTTCAAGGCAAATCCTGAGAATTTTGGCAGCCCTATCAAAGGTGGTGAATTGGGCGCTGTACCCGAATGGCTGAAAACAGAATTGCACCCAGGTAACGGACAGCCTGACCCCGTAAGAACGCTGTTAACAATATTTCCAGAATTGTATTCGGAACCACCAGCACAGCCAAAGAGCAAGGATAAGTTGAGCGAAACTATCCAAAAGCTTGAAGCTAGTTTCAGTATTGAAGTCGAAGAACCTGCAACCTCTAAGCTAGAAAATGATAATAGCCCAATTAATCAGCCATCAGAATTAACCAGCCACGAACAGCAACTTCTCTCTTGGATTGTGACGCGCAAGACAACGGGGAAGGAATACGACTTAAACAGCGCTAACAAGAATTTGGACAAGATTACAAAGCCGGATGACTTTGATAGCAAGGCGGAATATCTACGCTATTTAATGAGACAGTTAGCCAGCAAAAAGAAAGGTAAGCTAACCAACCCCAATTTGTTTGAACCAAATTAATTTTGAAATGCCTTCCGGTTAGGAGTGTGGTTTCCAGATGCCACTAAAAGTCCACCCGGAAACCGGAACCCGGAAACCGGAGAAAAACCGGAAGCTAGTCCGGACTAGCCCGGAGACGTTTCCGGGTGTTCTTGTCAGCCAACCGGAAACCGGTTCTCTTCCGGGTTAACCCGGAAAGCCGAAATAGGTCTATAAAACGTTAATTCTTGTTAGGAGAAGTCAAGATATCTGCATGAAGAGGTTCGCTCCGGGTGTGGCGATTGGGCGTCCCTTGCGCGTGTCCTTTTGGACTCAGCCCAGTGCCTTCGTCAATCGCATTGAGAAGCCATCATGCACGAATTGCAAGTACTACAGTAATGATGATTTGTTGCCTTGCGCGGTGCATCCCTTGGGATTAAGGGGAAACTGCCCAGACTGGGAACTGAGTACTGAGGACTTATGACCGCTAATGTGCTATCAATACAAAAATTTGTGAGGAGACGAGATTGATTGAAATTTGGCTACATGGTCGAGGTCTCGGCAAGGCTCGCCCAAGGTTTGGACGGGGTGGCGTTGTCCATACAGCATCGCGCTACAGTCAGTGGAAAAACGATGCTGTATTGCAGATGAAGGCATTGAATCTACCACCAGCACCCGTGCCTGCAAAAGTGGACTGCTTCTTTGTCAACTTCTTCTCCAGTGACAGCGACAACTTGACTGGTTCCGTACTGGATGCCCTAGTTGAGGCAGAGATTTTGCAAAATGACTCTTCAGGATACGTCGTTGCCTCTACCGGAACTTTTGTTAAGACCCGCAAACGCAGAGGGCAGGACAAACCAGTGGGCATCTTAATTCGGATTACTCCTGCACAAATTGAATACTTAGATCTCTCAGTCGCCAGTACTGTTTCACAATCAGTAGCTTAATATCAACGATGGTGGCAACTTGGCATTTCAGAAAGCCGAGCGATGAGTAAAGTAATGCAATGCCAAACGGCGAGAACAGAACATTGCACTTCAGCTTGTGCTAGATCAACCCCCCCCAGTGATTGCTGGAGGGTTTTGTTTTGCGCCCTCTAGGGTTTAATCTTGCGCCTCAGAAGCGTACTACGACGAGGCAAAGTGCCTTCTATAAAGGAATAGTCGCACCTTGGGCAATACCGCTGCTGCCTCCCCTTGCGGGTTCCATCACGACAAGTGGCACCACCACAAATTGAGCATGATTGATTAGTCATTCGGTTTCTTCAGTTCCTCTATGAATTCGTCCAGTAGTGCTTTAGACGTTTTGTATTTGGGGGCTTGCTTACCCACTTTGAGGTTGGCAAGGATGCGATCGCGTATCTTTTGGTAGTCTATATGTACTGGTTCTTTTTCAAGCTGCGTACCTTGGTTACTTAAAGTATTTAACTGATGGCGCAACTCTTCATTTTCTCTTTGCAATCTGTCAATTTCATTAGCTAGCCCGGTAGACTCTGCCTTCTCTACCGGGCTTTCGCTTTTCCCAATTCTTGCTCAACTGCCTCTATCTTTTCCCTCAATTCTCGCACCACATCATTAAGCCCATGAGCAAGGTAAGCGGTAGACTCCTGCAACCGCTCTTTCATCGCCTCAGCCGTCAATCCCCTATCATCTAGCAGGGCAGCTATACGCGCGTCTATCACCTCATCTAGATTATCTGGAGTAGGTGAAGCAGATTCTTTACCCCTCAAGCGATTACCGTCTAGATACCAGTCCACAAACTCCAGTAGCAAGCTAGAGGCATTAGCACCCTCATTGCCTGCTGCATTCTTGAACTGTTCCCACTTTTCGGGGTCAATACGAAACGTTGCCAATACTTTTTCACTTGCCATATCTAGATAAATGTCTATACATAATAGCGATTCTATCTGTTATCTAGATACTTGTACAGACAGCATCTATATATATGACTTATAGCCTCTAGCAGACCTATTCAGATAATTATATAGATATTGTATAGATATTATATAGACAAACAGCTATATTGTATATATCAGCATCTAGATAAAAGCTAGATACTGAAATCAAAAGGCGATCGCCCTCTGCCAAGAACAGCAATCGCCCTATCCACTCAAAACAAATGGAGTACAACCATGATATCGAATCAAAGGACTTGCAAAACCTACACTGTAACCGTGTGCATTGAGGTAAGCGCCCAATTCGAGGTGAAAGCGACTAGTGTCAAGAATGCTAAAGCCAAGGCTCGGGAATTAGCCGAAAACAGCATTGAAGTCATCTTTGACGGTAACTGCTTGAACCCTGACATCGACTATCAACGCATCACCGACGACATGGTAGAGGAATAACACTCCATACATCATCCCCATCACCTCGATGGGGTGAGCGCTTTCAACAGCAAGCCGATAGAAAAACCCAAAACTTATAACTATTAACCATGACACCCGAACAGACAAACCTTTGGCTTGAGATTCAACATCGTCAGATGCTCGCACTGGAACGAATCGCTGATACATTGGAACGCATTGCACCGACCAATACAACTGCACCAAATTACACTTTCCCATTGGAAAAATTCAATTCTTTTGACTGGGAGTCCATTGGTGCAGCGATAGTACAAACTGACCAGTATGGACCAGCAATCGTCAGCTGGCGGGGTCAGCAATTCGTCAGGCGATCGCCCTCAAATAAGTTCGGTGAGGCTATCTGGTTCTCCCGCTGTACTGGCAAGGATGAGGCAGGCGAAAACCGCTATGAGCGCTTAATCACTTTTAAACCACTATCCAAAACCGAAGTCGAGCCACTGCCAGAGAGGGTGAAGCGATTGGTGCAGTAGATACCCTTTAAAACCCCGTCCATCGGTGATGGAGGTTTTACATCCCTTTTCGTTACGCTTAACAAGGGCGAGCTCGTCATACAGCTAGCCTTCCAAACGATGCCAGCTTTGACTCTAGCTTGGCTATTCGCTCCTCATGGTTAGCCAGAACACTCTTAACCGCACCAGGGTTAACCTCACCCAAGTACTGCCCCAAAGCCTCACGTACAACATCCGCTTCTTTTTTTCCACTGGCAGATGCTATTTGTCTAATTTGGTCCTGCCAATGCTGAGGAACCCGACACCCGACCATTGGTGATTCTGCCATCACTGCCCACCCTGCTATCAACCACACATTAAGGATAGTGGATTATAGCTGTAATCGGTGATATCAGCGCTATCATAAGCATAAATTATCAGTTAGGGCTGAAATGGCGGTTTTTCGTGGGGATGGGTAGCTCCGAGTGATAAAGGGTGGTTATGGAGTGCTGGAGCATACGAAGGAATGAGGGTTTGGGGAACTGGAACTGTCGGATTTTGGTCTCTAAATCCGACAGCCTGCCAAGTGGAAATAATGACCGAACAAGAGCCACAAAGAATCCCGACACGCAAGAAAAACACTCAATACCGATCTAGAGAATACCTGACTTTGGCTGAGGTAAACAAAATTATTAAAGCTGCTGGGGAAAGAGGTAGGCACAAGGAGCGCGATCGCACTCTGCTTTCCATGATGTTTCGGCATGGACTACGGGCATCTGAAGTTTGCCAGTTGAAATGGGATGCGGTGATGCTGGAAGAAAACACTATTTGGATAAATCGAGTCAAGGGCAGTGAAAGCGGTTTTCATCCAGTGCCACCAGATGAGAAAGAAGCGCTAATCGAACTGCAAAAACTTTACCCCGGTTGCATCTACGTCTTTGCGAATGAACGTGGTCAGTGCTTGTCTGTTGATGCGATCGCCAAGATAGTTGAGCGGTCAACAAAAGCGGCGGGGGTTCCAATAAAAGTTCATCCTCACCAGTTTCGTCATGCTTGTGGGTATCATCTAGCGAGCCAGGGGGCAACAACGCGGGACATCCAAGCATACTTGGGGCATAAAAATATTCAGCACACGGTCAGGTACACAGCACAGAATCCAAAGCGGTTTGAGAATTTTAGATGGGATGCAGGAACTGAGCCACCGTTTTGATAGACCCACCGAACCCATAAAACTACCTCGCTGCAAGGATTGATATCTACCGATTGTGCAAAGCGCACCTTTATGAGGCGAGCGCTCTTAAAATTCCCCTAAAATTCACCCTTATGGATGTTAGTTATGAATGCGCCCAGGGGAACAATAAGGAATTACCCGTAAGAAGTGCTAGTTGACAACCACGGGCAGCCTCCGGTAGGCGTTGCCCAAAGCCCTCAGCCCGACGCGCAAACAGCACAGGAAAAAAGAAAAAACTGCTGCGGCAACGCGGCGGTTATTCCTGTAGCGCTTGCCCGTCGCCCACGCCTACCGGAGGCTGCTAGCACGTTGGTCAAGAGTCATTCGTCATTGGTCATTAGTCATTGGTCAGTGGTGGCGCGTCCCCCAGGGCAGTGGTTCCCAGGTCGTCCGCCCTCTCTGCTGACTACGGCTGGGGGGTTGCCTTGTGGTTTGCAGCTGCGGTTTTGTTGCCGGCGCGGGTTTGGTTTCTCCCACAGCTGGTGGTTGGCTTCACTCGCGCTCGAGTCGTTTCTCTGGTCCCCGCGCTACCAGTTCTTTGCCTCCGGTTCCACGTCGTTCTGCTTTCCAATCTTTTATTATACCTTGTCTACTCGGTAAATATTACTCCAGTTTACATTTCTTTACATTGTTCAGCTTCAATCAACTGGGCGATCGCATCCCTAAGTTTTGCTTGCCAACCAGGAATAGCCCTTAGCTCTTGTTTCATTGTTTCGGTCACTTTTAAATCAATTTTGGCTATTAGCGGTTCTTCTCCCGCTGCTTTAAACTGTGTCGCTTCTCTCTTGCCCTCAAACGCCCTTGGATTGCCCATACTTTTTTACCTCGTCCACTTGGTAAATTGTAGCGTAATTTTTATGCAATCTTTACATAATAACACTATATATACTTGGTGGACTTGGTATAATAAAAGGGTAAACACAAAAAACCCGGCTACCAACCGGGAATCGATTAAAAACACTAATTCCATTATGACAATTCAAGCACCATCAGCAGCAAACCAACTAGCGCTCACCCTTGAGCAGTTCATCGGTAAAGCTGAAGCATTTCTACAAAACCACTACGTCGTAGGCAGCGACAGTGCAGACATCCAAACAATCTTAAAGGCGATTGCAGACTTGCGGTTGGATATCGACAGCGAACGGCTAGAGCAAGAGTTTGAGTTAACCCAAGAAAAACAAGACTTAATGGGCGACTACTACGACTCGGCTTGGTTCTAAAAAAGCGACCTGGGCAAGTCCATAAACTGCCCAAGCCAATGATTTTACACACGGAGATTTTAACAATGCAACTGAACGAATATCCAACCGCAATCGCCAAACTCCAAGCAGAAGTATTTGACCTCGACCTGTTGATTGAGCAGACCCACGCCACGGTAAAGCAAATCGAAGCTGAGATTGATAGTGCGATCGCTTTCGACCAAGGACTCAAAAACGACGCGCAACGAAAAGCGCGACGGCAACAGCTACTTGACGAACACCCAAGTTACTGGGAGCAACAGCAATTTTTAACCCAGCACCGTGTCAAGCGTGAGAGCTATTTTATTCAACTCTGCCTGAAGCGTAATGAGTTTTCAGTGCTGAAGTTGGAGAAACGAGAAGCGATCGCTCGTTTAGAACTGCAAAATAGCCAGTAACCCCCACCGCCCCCAGCCCCCGCGCTGGGGTTTTAAATGCTGTAGGCATTGAGCGGAGATGTTTATAAAATCATGCAGGATGGTCTGAAAACCTTGATTATAGCTACCTTTTAGCCATTCTTGAAAATAAGCGTGCTACACGAGAAACTGCAGACATACGGCGAAACTCGACGGCATAAGGGGTAGCGTTACCGTCAGGGCAGGCAGATTTCTGCAGCTTTACCAGCTTTGAGTTATTTGTTGGGATGTTCCTTTGCTCAGTACCCCCTAAAATGAGGCAACTGCATAAGTCAACTCGAAGTTTACCTATAAAAAGAAGTAAAAGCTTAGTCGAATCTAATATTTTATCTGTAATGATATTTTATCGAAAAAACTGGGTTTAAAACCCCGTCCTTTTAGGACGGCTTTGCGCGGTAAAATATGTACACCGAACAACCAACGGATACCTTGAGAGTGAAAATCAGACACGAGTCGGGACCTCCAAACGGTATAAACTGGTGTGAACCTTGACAACTGAAGTTAGGGGGTTCCAACTAGAAATTCTTGCTTTCTGAGCAGCTTCTGTAGTTGGGTAAAAACTTCACAGTACTTAGGGAGAAAGCTTCCAGCAATTGGTAGCTCTTTACCGATGGGCAGTCGGGAATCGAAAGCGCCTGGGCAATCAGAGCGTCGGGGATGTGTGGGTAACTGCATGTCTAGATAGTGGGTGAAAAACCGGAAACGGAAACAACCAGGAAATCTAAATCGTGAGGTTTAGAAGCTTCGCCCTTCTAGGGCGGAGTCATGTCACAACTCCTGTCAAAGTGTAAACCCTAGCGTCTACTCGCGCGCTCGTTTATGAGTAACACGGGTGTCAAAACAATTCTGATTCTAGCTGCCAATCCGACAAATACCTCTCGGTTACGACTGGATGAAGAAGTACGGGAAATACATACGGCGCTACAACGTGCCAAAAATCGCTTTTTATTTGAAATCGTTACTAGGTGGGCGACACGAGTGGAAGACCTGCATCGTGCGCTGTTAGAATACCAACCGACTATCGTTCACTTTTGTGGGCATGGTGATGGTAACAATGGCTTAGCTTTGGAAAATAATTTTGGACAAGTACAACTGGTCAGTACACAAGCCCTGGCTAGGTTATTCGGGTTGTATCAAGACACGATTTCGTGTGTTTTCCTCAATGCTTGCTATTCAAAAGACCAAGCAGAAGCAATTCATCAACATATTGATTATGTTGTGGGTATGAATCGGGCGATTGGGGATGTCGCCGCGATTAAATTTGCTACTGGATTTTATGATGCGTTGGGTGCTGGTCTCCTTATAGAGGAATGTTTTGCAGTTGGTTGTACTTTGCTTGATTTACAAGGAATTCCAGAGGACTTAACACCTGTCCTCAAAGCAAGACGGCGTCGAAACCAAAGAGAAATCACAACAAATTCACAGAACGTAATACCCGGAAAATCTTCTGTTGATGATTTAGGCGATGATAACAAGGTGACACAAAACCGCTCTGTTTCTATTGGAGGTAGTGTCACTGGTAGCGCCGTTCAAACGGGCGATAGCAACGTTGCCAATGTACAATTTCAACCAGTGAGTTTACCTGCGCCTGAAAGTGTTGATATTCAAGCAGAACTCAACGCACTGCGTGAAGCGATCGCATTGCTGGAAAGTCCAGACCGTCGCAAAATTGAGAATGCCTTTGCTGATGCCTCAGAAGAGGTAAACAAGCCCAAGCCGGATAAAGATGAGGTGGGTAAGGCATTAGACAGAGCGTTTGATTATGCCAAGAAAGCTGAGGGATTTGCTTCTGTGGTTGAAAAACTTAAACCTCACTTAACCAAAACAACGGCTTGGTTGGGGGAGAACTGGCATAAGCTACTGAGTATCGTTGGTTTAGGAATTTAAGAGGAGTGTATTGATATTGAGGCAGCATCGATGAGTGACAGCACTTTGGGGGGAGACAATCGCAGCATCGCAATTGAGCGAGATGCACTCAGCAGTGCGATTATTTCAGGGGATGGCAATAGGGTTGTGATTTACCAATATCACACCGCTCAACAAGTTCAATCAGAATTATCGCCTGTTGAAACTAAGATTGGTCCCAATCCTTACAAAGGTCTGTTGGCATTTGATGAAGAGGATGCCGAACGCTATTTTGGTCGGGAAGCGCAGATAGAGCGACTGTGGAATGTGTTTCGCACTCTTCACGAGGATATGTCTCAAATCCGCTTGCTCCCCATTTTGGGACCATCGGGAAGTGGTAAGTCTTCTCTAGCACGCGCCGGATTAATTCCCGAACTGGCGCGGCGACCCCTTCCGGGAAAGAAGCAGGCGCAGGTGGCGATACTAGTACCTGGGGCGCATCCCTTGGAAGCTTTGGCTGGGGTTTTGGCGCGGGTGGCGACACAGGACCTTACCCCCGTGGCGAAGACACGAGAGTTTGTTGATGAATTGCAGCGCACTAATAACACAGGTGCATACGATGGTTTGCGACGCATCGCCGATATGCTACCTAAGATTGCCGAATCTTCCTTAGTGGTGCTGGTGGATCAGTTTGAGGAGGTCTACTCGCTGTGCAAGAATGATGATGAACGCAAGGCTTTTATTGAAAATTTAGTTGATGCAGCTGCTGACCCCTCTGCCCGTGTTTCTGTGATTCTGACCCTACGGAGTGACTTTCTCGGCGAAACCCAAAGGCATCCTGTGCTGAATCAACTTGTTGCTCAACTCGGCTTAATTATCCCAGCAATGACTGCTGATGAACTGCGGCGAGCAATAGCCAAGCCAGCAGAACTGGCGGATCATCCTTTAGATGAGGCGACGGTGAATTTGTTGGTTGAGGAAGCCGAAGGACGAGAGGGAGCATTACCCTTGCTTCAGTTTGCTCTTACAAGAATTTGGGAAGGGTTAACTCAAGGAATTGAACCTGCTGTCACGCTGAAACAAATCGGTGGAGTTGGCGGTGCGCTGGCTGGGGAAGCTCAACGGATTTTTGACAACCTCAGTCCTGAAGAAAAAGAAATTGCCCGACGCGTTTTTCTGGGATTGGTACAGTTGGGAGAAGGAGCAAAGGACACCCGCCGCCGCGCTGCGTTTGCAGGGCTTGTCTCACACAAAGACAATCCAGAGCGAGTCAAACAAGTGATTGGCAAGTTTGCTGCCCGTGATGTGCGCTTAATTACCCTCTCCTCCGTTCCGGAAGCAGGCGAAACAGCGGAAGTGACTCACGAAGCGCTGTTTGAGCACTGGCGTCAGTTGGATCAATGGTTGGACAGCAGTCGCAGTGACATTCGCTTTGGGCGTCGCTTAGAGGAAGCAGCGTCTTCTTGGGATGAACATGGGCGACAAGAGGGAAGTCTTTGGCGTCCTCCTGATTTGGATTTGCTGCAGCGCTATCACCAGCGAGCGGGTAACGACATGACACCGCTGCAAGTGGAATTTTTTCAAGCTTCTGTGGATGCAGAAGAGGCAAGGAAGCAAGCTGCCATAAAAGCGGAGGCAGAGCGAAAACAGCAACGACAACTCTTAATTGGGGTCTTAAGTACAGGTTTAGTCTTAACGACAACAACAACAGGGGTGGCTTTATATCAGTGGCGAAACGCAGAAATCGGGCGGATAGAACAAACTGCCATATCAGCAAAAGGTTTGTTATCGGTTACTCCTTTAGAAAGTTTGGTCACCGCAATTAATCTTGTAGGACAAAGTCGCTCACCTTTGTTTAGTTTCCCTAATCAATATCAATCATTTCGTTCATCAGTACAAGACAGCTTGTTTAGTGCCGTCCAAAGCAGTTGGGAAACAAATGTTTTCAAAGGTCATCAGGGTGACGTAATGTCAGTAGCAATCAGCACAGACAAGCAAACAATTGTCAGTGGGGGTGGTGATGGCACAGTGCGGTTGTGGTCTAGTAAAGGTCAGCAACTCGCCGAACTCAAAGGTCATCAAGGTTACGTCAGGTCAGTAGCAATCAGCACAGACAAGCAAACAATTGTCAGTGGGGGTGGTGATGGCACAGTGCGGTTGTGGTCTAGTAAAGGTCAGCAACTCGCCGAACTCAAAG
>NZ_CAWUDP010000122.1:0-26538 GCF_963920835.1 Scytonema sp. PCC 10023 | reverse complement strand
CTCCTCATCCTCCTCATCCTCCTCATCCTCCTCATCCTCCTCATCCTCCTCATCCCCACTCTACTGATGGCGCTTCTGGTGCCACTGCCAAGCGTGAGTGATAATCTCCTTGAGAGAAGAGTATTGTGGATGCCACCCGAGGATTTTTTTGGCTTTGTCCCCACTACCAATCAGTGCTGGTGGATCCCCAGGACGGCGATCGCACTCTACGACTTTGATATCTTTTCCTGTCACTTGCTTTGCAGTTTCAATCACTTCTTTGACTGAAAAGCCGTTACCATTTCCTAAATTAAAAACTTCGCTGTCACCGCCTTTGAGCAAATATTCCAATCCCAAAACGTGAGCGTCTGCTAAGTCGCTAACATGAATATAATCCCGAATGCAGGTTCCATCAGGCGTGGGGTAATCAGTGCCGAACACGGAAATAGATTCGCGCTTACCTAACGCTGTTTGCAACACAAGGGGAATTAAATGGGTTTCTGGGTTGTGGTCTTCGCCAAGCCTACCATTGGGATCAGCACCAGCAGCGTTGAAATAGCGGAACCGTACTGACTTGAAGCCGTAAGCAACATCAAAGTCAGATAGAATCCGTTCTACCATCAGCTTGGTCGCCCCATAAGGGTTAATCGGATTCTGAGGATGGTCTTCCGGAATTGGCACAACTTCAGGCACCCCATATGTTGCACAAGTAGAAGAAAATACAAAATTCTTAACAGACGCTGCTAGCATAGCTTCTAACAGGGTCAGGGTACCGAGAACGTTGTTGCGGTAGTACTTCGCCGGGTCGCTAACCGATTCCCCCACGTACGCATATGCCGAAAAGTGGATGACAGCGGCTACATCATGCGTTTTGAATAGGTCATCCAATAGCGCGCGATCGCCTGTGTCTCCTAT
Organism: Scytonema sp. PCC 10023; assembly: GCF_963920835.1. Classification (NCBI taxonomy): domain Bacteria; kingdom Bacillati; phylum Cyanobacteriota; class Cyanophyceae; order Nostocales; family Scytonemataceae; genus Scytonema; species Scytonema sp. PCC 10023. The sequence continues at coordinate 25,644 of NZ_CAWUDP010000122.1, read as the reverse complement.
CACAAGTTCTACTTGTAAAACTTTTTCTACCAAATCGCGGTGCCCATACACCAAATTATCGAGTATTATCACGTCAAAACCAGCCTGCTTTAGAGCAAGCACTGTGTGCGAACCGATGTATCCAGCTCCCCCTGTCACCAAAATGGTGGGTTTTCCAGGCGACATATTTTTTCCTTTTGACTTGACAACTACTAAACTAATTTAATTTACAGGAGGCAGATTACTGATCTGGGAAATTACAGATAGTGGATGCAGTTGTAAGAAATTGCTTTAAAATCACTACGATGGTTGTCGTGGTGTGAGGGTGTGAGGTATTTGAAGTCAGGTAACAGTACGATTACAATTTGACGATACAATAACCCCACTGCCCCAAAACCTGTAGGCTGACCGCAAAATGAAGCTTTGAGAGTCAATCTATGACATTTGTACTGTTAAGCCGGGTATTACTGTGGCTGCTTGTTGGCACAATTTTATACTCTTTGTTCCAGAGATTCTTTCCCTCAGGGAATTACGTCGCACGATTATTCTTAGTCATTCTGTTCGTCGTCGTCTTGCTGTCCTTTATCAATCCCAGGGAACCAGCTGTCGCCTCCTTGTGGAATGTGATATCTTTTCCGCTCAAACCTCTGGGAGCATCAATTTTACTGATGATTTTTGCGGCACAGAGGATAAAAGGTGGCGGAGGAATGGACGCACCAGGAGGATATTTAATAGGTTGGGCGCTGACAATTCTGTTGTTGGCAAGTACACCAGCTTTTGCTTATTTCCTGGAGCGTTCACCTGTAGCAATGATGGGCGAGCCATCCATAGCAAGTCTTGACATTGTCCAAGGGCGGCTTGCATCGTCCATAGCACCAAACGCCCCAACATCTGGGACGCTTGTGGCATTGAGGCAAGACAATACTGTAGCGGACGTCAGCATGACACCATACCTGGCGCAAACGACAACTTTAACTGACATTCGCAGACGAGGGTTGCGACTGGAAGACTTTGTACCTAATGCGGAAGCACTGCAACAAACAACGCGAGTGTGGGAAAGTTATCTCACCTATATTTCCGGTTTCTTGCGTGGGTAGATAGGCGTTGAGTTAGAAAATGAGTCATCACAAGGTCAGCACGGTATACTGTCGTGGCTGACCTTATTTTTGAGTCAAGAGTTGCTTTTTGCGCCTGTAGTATGAAGACACCTCGGCTTTGGCTTAGTCTAATATTGAAAAGTTACCAGGATTGAACTCAGAACACAGTTGTCAGAACCTAGAATAAAAAACTCTCATATGTTGCTCGGTATAACTTCTGACAACTGGGTGGAGAGTATTGGTATAAAGCCCTTGGCAACTTCCGTGGAGACCAAGAAACCTTTGGTAATTAAATCCCCCCGAAGTTTGCTTGAAAGGAAACAAGGACTGGCAACTTCTGTTTTGGATTCTATCCGTGGGGCAATCACTACTGCGTTCTGCGTTCTGCGTTCTTCTTAAGTAATTGCTTGAATGGCAAAATCACGACGGCTAGCTACACTCTTTGGATACCTGCGCCCCCATTGGCGGGAGGTGACACTAGGTATTATCGCCTTGTTGATTGTTAATGGGTTGGGTGTTTACATCCCTCTGTTGATTCGCGCTTGCGTTGACCAACTCTCAATAGAATTCAGCTTAAATCAAGTCAGAAATCTTGTATTACAAATTGTATTGTTTAGTTCAGCGATGTGGCTGATCCGGATGGCTTCCCGGATTTGGCTGTTTGGCGTAGGGCGTCAGGTGGAATTTGACCTAAAACAACGGATTTTTGGACACTTGCTGACACTGGAACCGTCCTATTTTGCCAGCAATACCGTAGGCGACTTGATTAGTCGGGCGACGAGTGATGTAGACAATATCCGGCGTCTGTTAGGTTTTGCAGTCCTGAGTATAGCAAATACGATATTTGCCTACGTTCTTACCCTGCCAGTCATGCTGTCGCTCAGTGTGGATCTCACATTAGCCTCACTGGCAGTGTATCCTGTGATGTTTTTCTTGGTGCATTTGTTTAGCGATCGCTTACGCAGCGAACAGTTAGACGTGCAGGAAAGACTCTCCGACGTCAGCGAACTGATTCAAGAGGATGTTAGCGGTATTGCCTTAATAAAAATTTACTCGCAAGAAGAAAATGAGCGTCGTGCCTTTGCCAGCAACAATCGGCAGCTATTGCAGGCTAATCTGAAACTGGCAAAAAGTCGAAACACACTGTTTCCACTGATTGGTGGGCTAGCCACAGTGAGTTCTTTTATCATCATCTGGTTGGGAGCGACGCGGATAGTCAATGGAAGCCTTGCTGTTGGTGATTTTATCGCACTCCTGCTTTACGTAGAGCGTCTGGTTTTCCCCACAGCTTTGTTAGGATTTACGATTACTACCTACCAACGGGGTGAAGTGAGCATTGACCGCCTTGAAGCAATTTTTACTGTCAAACCTAAAATTAAAGATGCATCAGATGTTATTCATCTGCCACGAGAACAGGTTAAAGGAGAACTCACAGCAAAAAACCTCAATTACACCTACCCTGGTTCCACCACTCCCGCGCTAGAAGACGTAAACTTTACCATAGCTCCTGGGGAAACGGTGGCAATTGTGGGCGCTATTGGTTCGGGGAAATCAACTTTGGCAAATGCTCTGCCAAGACTGTTGGATATTGAACCAGGACAGTTATTTTTAGATGGGGTGGACATTACCAAAATCGCCTTGGCTGATTTAAGGAGTGCGATCGCCTATGTACCTCAAGATAGCTTCCTCTTCAGTACAACAATTAAAAATAACATCCGCTACGGCGACCCCGTTAGCGAACAACAAGAGGTAGAATACGCTGCCAAAATGGCGCAAATTCACCAAGAAATTAGCTATTTTCCGCAACAATACGAAACCATTGTTGGTGAACGCGGCATTACTCTTTCTGGCGGTCAAAGACAACGTACTGCTTTGGCTAGAGCAATGCTCGTTGATGCCCCAGTGTTAATTTTAGATGATGCTCTTTCCAGTGTAGATAATCAAACAGCGACAGCCATTTTGAGAAATGTCTCTGGTGGTACGGAACGAAAAACAGTCGTTTTCATCACTCATCAACTCTCTGCTGCTGCTGCTGCTGACCGAATTTTAGTAATGGACAAGGGTAAAATAGTTCAGACAGGTACGCAGATAGAACTTTTGCAGCAACCAGGGCTTTATAGAACTTTATGGAGCCAGCATCAGGTAGAGGAATTATTGCATTAGTTGTGAATATCTCGTGTAAATAAACAAAGCCCGCCTCGGCGGACTTTCTCAAAAAAAGGTTGTTGAACTCGATTGTGGATAATAACTGATAATTTAATACTATTAATCACGTGGTTAGAAAGCTCCGACTCGACCAATAATCATGAAGAATGTCTTCACAATTAGTAACACGTCGTACATTGGATACCATTTCTTCTGATACTGCAAGTCTAAGTCAACGACTTGCTCAAAATCTTTGATATGAGAACGACCATTCACTTGCCACTCGCCAGTCAAACCTGGTTTAACATTTAAACGTTGCCAGTGACGTTGATTGTAGTGAACAACTTCATCTGCTGTCGGTGGACGTGTCCCCACTAAGCTCATTTCGCCTACCAGAACGTTCCAAAACTGTGGGATTTCATCTAGGCTTGTACTTCTTAAGAAGCGCCCGATCTTTGTGACTCGAAAGTCACTCTTATTTTTAAAGATTAATCCGTTGACTTCGTTCTGAACTAAAGACTTTAACTTCTCCGCGTCAGAAACCATAGAGCGAAATTTACGGATACGAAATGGGACTCCGTTAAGCCCATAGCGTTCTTGTGTGAAGAAAATTGGACCAGGACTGTCGATTTTAATAGCGATCGCTATTGGCACAAACAAAATAGCTAAAATCAATAGTCCTACCAGGCTCCCCACAATGTCCAAAAACCGTTTAAATTTTGAATTTACTGAGGCGTGAGGAGTCAGTAGCAATTCCCAAGTGTCGGTAGTTGCACCTTCAATAACAGTCGTGCAGGACGTGCAGGAGGATATTTCGTACATCGTTAAGTCAATTATTTAATGAACAACGTATTATTACGTAGCATTAACTTGAATATAGACTTAGCTTTTTAAAAGGAAATCAAGCTCTACAGTACTTTCACCGAATCTTCATCAGAGTTCCTAGGATCATCATTTTTTATAAATTTCAGTTAAAGCATAATAAATATATCTTATGAAAGATGAAAAAATAGTATAAATGTGACGATTGAAAACAACTGTGTTAGGATGTGCTACCAACTCAGTCCATCAGTTGGAAACTTAAACTCATACCTGGCTTATGGAAACAAACGGCAAAATTCATCCTCCGAAAAAGTTGATGTTATTGATAAATACTTGGATGTTGGATGGTTCGTCTTGCAGGATGCTCTTAACAGGTGCGAGTTATCACAAAAGTCAAGTTGCTACTATAAGCCACCAATGACTTTATCTTTAAGCGGAATCACCCAGACGCGTGGACATTTTGTTGAAGTAAAGAATATGGAGCAGCATTTTCTGTTTGTACTCTAAATTCGCTTAAGTTTCTTTTGATGACAGTTAGGCGTTCTTAAAAAGGCGTCTACACGAGTGTCGGAAGAAATGGCACATAGTCTTCACACGACAGTAGCTATTTGGCAGGTGCTGCTTATATTTCGCTGTTCAAAAATAACAGTAAATCTACTGTAATGAATCTGAAATCAAGGTGCTAAAAAAATGGTTGTAGCAGAAGTTGGAGTTAAAGTTAGTCGCTTGGAATCGATTGTTGAACAAATTGGGGAAGCAGTACTTGCAACCACTGAGACAATTGAACGTCTGGCTGAAAGAGTCGATACTCTCAGTTCACAAGTTGAAGAACAAGGAAAGCAATTACAGCAGCAAGGATATCAGATTCTTGCTTTGTGTAATGCTGTGCAGACTCTTGCTGAAACCCAAGATGATTCTCTTCAAAAACTCACCCAACTGACACAAAGTTTAGAGCGCTTGATGGCAATGATTGAAGAACCATCTGATTGACATCCTCTCCCGCTAACCCGTAAGGGTGTAGCGGGAGTTTCCTGGGGGTGTGAGATGAAACGGAACTATACGGACTTCCTTTCTTAAAAAATATCCAATTTTTTCTTGTGGGATGAGGGCGCTAATACCAAGCGTGAAAAAAGAATGCGACAGATACACACTGCCAAACCCTGATTCTATCTGGCTTTCTTAAAACAGTGAACAGCTACCTACGCAATGACGCCTCGCTTTGGTGGGGGATTTAAACCCGCCACCAACGCTTATGCCGTAGGCACGTCTCTTGACGAACGGTGCACAGGAGTGTGGTGTTTCCCCCAACGATGAAACTGATAACTGATAACTGATAACTGATAACTGATAACTGATAACTGATAACTGGTAACTGTTAAACCCTCAGTTTGGTAACAGCTATTTTCCCTGAAAAACAGACATCAACATCGCTGCCTGGAGTGCGATCGCGCTTGGCATATTCTCCTTCATAATAAAAGTTATTGCCCTCAATGCGGTAGTTAACAGGCAATGGTTTGGTAGAGGGTTGGCAAAACACAACTTCTGGATCGGGTTCTCCTGGAAGCAGATGAGGCAAATTCACATTCCAGAAAGTTCCTGGTTCCAGAGAACGGTTGAGTAAGTCAGCTAAAACAGAACTCGTCCACCGTGCTACAACATCCCAATCAACATTCAACTGGCGTTTGCGATAGTGGGAAACTGCAATTCCAGGAATCCCATGTATCGCTGCTTCCCGCACAGCGGCGACAGTACCGGAAATGTAAGCATCCACTCCCATATTGCCCCCAGCATTGACCCCAGATAGCACAAATTGGATCTTTTTGCAAATATGTGTTGAAGCAATTCTGACACAATCGGCGGGAGTGCCTGCAATAGCATACTCGTTCTGGGAGCGACGGTGGACGTGAATTGGTTGAGTCGTGGTGACTTGATGCCCACAGCCAGAAAGATGGTCGCGAGGAGCAGCGATAATTATTTCTTTACCATTGACAGCTTTGCGGAGCGCTTGAATACCGGGAGCGTCGATACCGTCGTCGTTGGTGAGAATTAAGGTCATAGATTGTCTTGTTAGGGCTGGTAGAGATCTAAGCAACAAGACCGATTTTCAAGCAAATTTGCTTTGGAAGCAATTGCTTAACCAACTTTTCATTTCGTTATGTATATAAGTCAACCATGAAAATACGTAAAAACAAATATTTCAAAAAAAATTCATGGTTCTTTCTCAAACCTTTACAGTTACTGCTCAAAGATTTTTTTACTTTATTAAATACATAATCTGCTAACCAACGGCTTATTAAATTGGCAAGTTGATTGTTAAGCAAATTTGAAGAAAGGCAGAAGTACGCGCGGCAGAAGGCATTCGGGAATCAGATGGGGATTCTGACCCCACCGTAATTATTGACCGCCTGTAGAGGCGGGGGTCTTAAACCCGATTGGGCAAGGCACAAAGGCAATACTGAAACTTAATTCTTTCCTTCTGCCCTCTGCCCTCTGACGAATGCCTTGCCCGAAGGGCGATAAAATTAGTGGCTAGAGTCATTCAATGCAAATATTGAAATCTGAGAAATCTACTGAACAGAGGCTGCGTCTTCATTACTTAGACGGCTTACGTGGATTGGCAGCTCTGTATGTGGTGATGGTTCATATAAATCGATACATGGGGCAAGAGCCTGTATTTTTGCAATTAATAGGTAAAACTCTGAGATATGGGAATTTTGCTGTAGCAGTTTTCATTGTGCTTTCCGGTTACGTTCTCATGCTACCGGTAGCCCGTTCGCAAAGCGGTTATCTTTCAAGAGGTTTGTGGGATTATATCCAACGGCGATCGCGTAGAATTTTGCCTCCTTACTATGCGGCTCTTCTTTTTAGTCTGCTTATAGCAATCATCGTATTAGGACTGATTAAATTTTTCAATTTTCAATGGCATGAATCTCCAGAATACGGGGAATTTCATCCTTTCTTTTCCCCTATTGATGTGATCACCCACTTGCTACTTATTCACAATCTTAGCCGCGACACACTTGGTTCTATTAATGCACCAATGTGGACTGTTGCCACTGAGTGGCAGATATACTTTTTCTTTCCACTATTACTATTACCTATACGGCGGCGTTTCGGCTTATTTTCGGCTATTATTTCTGCCTTTTTAATTGCCTTAGTACCGTTCTATCTTTTGAATGGATTTTTGGAACCAGCCCATCCTTGGTTTCTCGGCTTATTTGCCTTAGGAATGGCAGCAGCAGATATTGGGTTTTCTCAAAAACCGCATTTAACAGCAATGAGAAAATCGTTACCTTGGGGTGTGCTGGCTCCTATATTCTTTGTTGTTGCGCTGATAACCGAGTGGCAAGGACTAGGATTAGACAGGTGGATTGGTGATAGTTTTTGTGGTTTGGCGGCTGCTTGTCTATTGATGTACTGCACTAAATTGATCGTTGAAGGCAAAAAGGCACCTCCAGTTTTACGGCTATTTGAGACTCGTTGGGCAGTTGCACTGGGAGGGTTTTCCTACAGTTTGTATCTTACTCATGGAGTCGTAGTCACTGTGGTGGGTAATTTGCTTCTTAATCTTCAATTGCCACCCATCAAGTTTATAGCTATATTTTACGTACTCGCTATGCCACTGTCGTTACTTATTGGCTATTGGTTTTATTTAGTTTTTGAGCAACCTTTCATGTCCAATTTCTTGAAAAAGCGCGAGGTAAAAGATGCAGTGAGTTGAAATTTGCTGGCAGAAGAATTGCAGGTATTTTGAGTAACTACTCAAAATGTCAAACCACTAAATGGAAAAGATGATGAACTAGTTGAGTTTGTTCTAAGACAGCATTATCATAGACAACCCTAGTCACTTATTGACAATTGTCATTATTTTCAATCAACTCATCAATAAGACTTCTTAACCGTTCCTGCCAATTCGGAATGCTTTTTAGTTTATCTTTTACACCTTCACGCACCCTCACACAAAGAGGGGATTTATCAAAAGGCTCTTCATTAAAAGGAAGCGCCCCTAGTTTATGTTTTTTCTGAAAAGGCATTGACAATCACTTTTGTGTATTTGTATACTAATAACCATGGCGTAAACATTGAGGTCGGTCAATGCTTCTATCTATTAAGACTAAGCTAAAACTAACAAGCGGACAAAAAACCATAATGAGTAAGCACGCAGGTATTTCTCGATTTACTTATAATTGGGGTTTGGCAACTTGGAAAAGCTTATATCAAGATGGATACAAGCCTAATAAATACTTGCTCAAAAAGTTCTTCAACAACGAAGTAAAATCGGAGTTGGAATGGATTAAAGAGAAAGGTATTTGTCAGAAAATAACTCAATACGCTTTTGACCAGCTAAGTGCTGCTTTTGACCGATTTTTTAAAGGATTAGGAGGATATCCAAAGTTTAAAAAGAAAGGTCAAAACGATTCTTTTACTATAGACGCTGGTGGAAAACCGATACCTGTGGGTGGCGTGGGTGTCAAGCTTCCCACTATAGGTTGGGTTAAAACTTACGAAGGGCTACCTCATACAACGACCACTAAATTAACAATATCTCGAATAGCTGATGATTGGTATCTAGCTTTTGCGTATGAAGTAGAGACTGAATTCACACCAAAAATAGTGGATGTCGTCGGGGTAGACTTGGGAGTCAAAGAACTAGCGACACTTAGCACAGGTGTTGTCTTTCCAAATCCTAGGGCGTACAAGAAGAACATCCAAAAGCTTAAGCGATTGTCTAAGGCTTTAGCACGAAAAAGTAAAGGCAGCAACAATCGCTACAAGTCAAGAGTTAAGTTAGCGAAGCATCATGCTCGTGTCTCAAATATTCGTAAAGACGCGCTTCACAAAGTCACCAATTACTTATGCAAAAACCACGCTGTGATAGTAATTGAAGACTTGAATATTTCGGGTATGATGCAAAATCATAAACTTGCTCAATCCATTGCTGATTGCGGATTCTATGAATTTAAGCGGCAACTTGAATACAAATGCAAGAAGTTTGGAAGCAAGTTAGTTTTAGCAGATAGATGGTATCCATCCTCTAAGACTTGTAGCAATTGTGGCAGCAAAAAAGATTCCCTGTTGTTAAGTGAACGTGTCTATTCATGCGAACATTGCGGGCACGTAATGGACAGAGATTTAAACGCCGCAATCAACTTGAGCCACTGCGTTGCCGGGGTTCCCCCGGTTGTAGCAAGTGGCGTATCGCGCAGGGCTTTGGCGTGAATGCTTTCTGAGGGATAACCGCTGCCATGCTCCCCGTGAAGAAAGAAGCAAATGTCTAGACTTGTCTAGGATTTATATAGCAGGTTGTAGCTCGTATCATTGTGCAGGCGATCGCCCAAGAGGCAAATCAAGTCGCGGTTTCAGCAACTTGGCAAAGACTACACGTTGAAAATTTATTTATCCCGATGCCGATCATGGGTTTTTCTGCCACGAGGGTTCTGGCTACAACCGCGTGGCGGCGGAAGATGCACCAGGCATCTTCCGCCGATTTTTCCATGCGCATCTACAGGAGCCGTTTTATACTAGAATGGGCATTAAACTTTAAAAAGCCCAATTAGCAAGGCGAAGGGTGCTGCAAGTAACATCCACATGGTGTTTTGCAAACCATACTGTTGAGCAACGAAACCCAGCGCAAGCGGAGTTAAACCGCCAAATACACCAAACAAGTTGTTTAGCGTCATGACTGTACCGCTCTGCCCTGGCATTGCTGTGTACAATTGCCCCTGGAGGATTGAGTACCAACCTGAATTGAAGAACCCCAACAAGCCGAGAATCACCAACTTAACGTTTGTATTGGGTACAACCAGAAAAGCTGGGTAAAGACACAAAACAATGATGGCGCTAACTCTTAAATAATCTAATCCGCGCACCCGTTCCAGTAGGGGAATGAGGAGAAAATCTCCCAGCAAGCCAACCCCCAACCATACCATTACAGCAAAACTCGCCTGCATGTTGTCTGCACCCACGACATCAACAAAGTACAGTGCCAAAAAGCCGTGCAGAATATCCAACATTAAATCCGAAAATTGCAACAAGGTTAACCAACGTAGCACCTTGCGTCGTTTTAATGCGCTGATAGCATTCCGTATCCCATCTTTGAACCCGTGCATAGGTTCATCATGTTGGGAAGATGGAGCTGCAATCGGATATTTCCACAGCAGTCCCAATAGCAATACCGTCAGCACCGTCAAGATTAAAAACACGCTCCGCCAACTTTGATGGAATGCGACAGCACAAGCTAAAGCTAACGGACCAATGACATTCCCTACAGAACCAGCGAATGTCCAACGCGCCATATTTTGCTCGTGGCGTGTCGGTTTGATGTCCATTAGGGTAGCTTGGGAAAGATTGACAAAGCAGCCAGATGCTGGATAAAACAGCACAAACGCGGCTAATAACAATGGAAAGTTATGACTGAGGCTTACGAGCAGCAAGGCGATCGCAAAAGCAACGCCTCCACCCAAAATCAATTGCCGTCGCTGACCAATGTCTCCCAAAATTCCTAGAATCGGCTCTATCAAGCTACTGACCGTGTTGGGGATCGTCAGCAACATTCCCACTTGCACATAAGAAAGATGCAGGTCATTGCGAATTAACGGCCAAGCGGCACCCCGCACTCCATCAACCAGCTCGTCTAATAATTCAATGCTCAGGAAGATAATGGCTAATACAATTACAGTCCTGGCAGTTTTGTTTTTACCATTTAAGGGCACTGTGTAATTCTCCCATCCTCAAAATTTGATCACCAACGCAAACTCGGCAACAGCGCTGGCTTTGGGAGGGGGAATCCACGAACAGAAGTTCCACCTTGTTTGTAAGGCGAATCCCTTGTTGAATTGTTTTCTAGCAACTTACCAGGGAGGGAAAATCATCAAAGCTAGGGGTAAAAGAATGGCTTGCTAAATTCCAGTATAAATTAATTAATTTTTGAATTGGTATATACAATACCGTAATTTTTTATGTAAATTTATTTTTTTGAGTGTTTGATGATATTTAATTATAAATATTTTGGTAAAGTTAAGCTTTTGCTAATTAAAGATGGCGATTGCCGAAGGCAGTGCGGTGTGCGCAATCGCCGATCAACAGTGGCAGTACAAGTCCGCGCCTGACACTATATTGAATTTGTGCAAATTAGATGCGTTTGCCCTGGGGTTCTTAGTGGAAGATTTTGCTTTCTACAATGAAACAGCCCTGGTATAACAGCAAAGTATTCACTGCTATTTTCTAAGAATGTTTAGCGTTTAAAACTTCAATGTACGTGGTTTCCCATCGTCTTGAAATTGCTGCTCACCAACTCCCACAAGTTCAACTATCACCTCACGCGGCGATGGTGTCCATTCTCCCTCTCGCGCTCCAATTTCCACAATTGTTTGTTCTCCATCAGATGAGACACGATAATTTATAGTTGCAAAAGCGCCCTTTTGGTACTCAAATGTATGTCCATCATCTTCGTAAAGTGTAAATTCACCAGTACCAGGGAAAACGCGTAACCTTAGCTGCTCAAGTGGATGTTCATCAACATATTGCATGACAGGTTGCATCGGGATAATTGCACCAGCACGGACATAAAACGGCATTTTTTCCAATGGTGCATGGGCGAGGATATGAACCGGACCAGAGTAACTCTCGCCAGTCCACCAGTCATACCAAGTTCCTTCAGGTAAGTACACGGCGCGATGCTCAATTCCAGGACGGTAAATTGGTGCAGCCATGAGGGAGGGACCGAGTAAAACTTGGTCGTAGAGCGTGTAGGTTGTGGGATCGTTGGGGAAATGGTAGAGTAATGGTCTTAAAATGGGCGCTCCTGTTGTTGCTGCTTCCCAGAAAAGGGTGTAAATATATGGCAGCAACTGGTAACGCAGATTGATGTATTCTCGACAGATTTTCTCTGTACGCTCTCCAAACACCCACGGTTCATGACGAGCTGTACTCATTGCTGAGTGACCACGCATCAAGGGGTAGAGCATTCCTACCTGCATCCATCGAGCGAATAATTCAGCCGTTGCATTCCCTGCAAATCCACCGATATCGCAACCTACAAAAGCGACACCAGAAAGTCCCATGTTACACAGCATTGACAGGGACATTTCTAAATGTTCCCACAACGACTGATTATCACCCATCCACACCGACGACCACCGCTGCACTCCTGCAAAACCAGAACGAGTCAGCACAAAAGAACGTTCATTAGAGCGCAGTCGTTGCAAACCCTCCGCAGAAGCTCGCGCCATTGACAAACCATACAGGTTATGCACTTCCGCATGAGTCGCCCTTTCCTTAGATGAGGAGGATGAGGAAGATTTTACTCCCTCATCTCCCTCATCTGCCCCATCTCCACCTTGAGGTGCATCCAGAGGAAACCAAATTTTATTACCACCATCCCCAAAAGGGCGATCGTCTATGGCTGGTTCGTTCATATCATTCCAAATTCCTGCAATACCGATATCTGTCAGGCTTTTGTGTAAGTCGCCCCACCACTGACGCACATCAGAACGCAGAAAATCAGGAAAAACGGATTTTTCAGGCCATACGTAGCCGTGAAATAATCGTCCATCGGCTTGACGCACAAAATAGTCGTTTTCTATGCCTTGGTCAAAAACGTGATAGTTGGCTTCTGGTTCGTACTTAACACCCGGATCTATAATTGTCACTGCCTTAAAGCCATCTTGCGCCAAGTCACCGATCAGTTTTGCTGGATCGGGGAAGCGTTTGGGACTCCAGGTAAACACGCGATAGCCCCGCATATAGTCAATATCGAGGTGGATGACATCGCAGGGAATGCGGCGATCGCGGAATTCTCGCGCCAGTTCGCGCACAACAACTTCAGATTCATAACTCCAACGACATTGGTGATAGCCCAGCGCCCATTTCGGCGATAGCGGCATTCTACCAGTAAGCTGGGTGTAGGTGCGGAGAATTTCGGCAGGTTCGGGACCATAAATCATGTAATAATCCAACTCGCCGCCACGAGTTTCCATTTTCCAGCTTCCCGGTTTCTCTGCACCAATGTCAAACTGACTCCAGAAAGTTGTGTTGAAGAAGATACCGTATCCTAGTTGAGGACGCAAGGCAATAAAAAATGGGATTGCCTGGTACATTTCATCAGTCAGGGAACCGTAATCTAAGGCATCAACCGTCCAATTCGTTTTGACTTCGCTAAGTTTGTCAAGTAAGCCCGTGCGTTCGCCAAAACCGTAGAAATGCTCTTCGGCTTCTATGTGTTTCCATGCAGCAACTGCACCCAAGCGCCAACCCATACCTAAATCTGCATCTTGGGCAAAGGGACGACCAGATTTGTCGAAGCAGGTGATACGGCAATTTTGCCGTTGTACACTCACACGTATTTGCTCTGTTTCAATTTCTACTGTTGCGTCAGTTTCCCGCACCTGGAAGGGTATGACTGCCCATTCTGTATCATCGAGTGCGATCGCCCAAGGACGGCGGCTTGTGAATTCGCCATTAGGTGACATCCGTACACGAATTAAATTTGGTGCTAGCACGCTAATGGCTAGGCGTGAGTTACCACACTCAAGGTTGATAATGCGTTCATCCCAATGTACGGCTTGTACTGTACCGATGGTTGTCCAAGGTTGGTCAGTTGTGGGCAGTTTTCCAAAGTATTGCGGCATGCATCCTCCAACGTAGACGGCTGATAACAACAGCAACTGTAGTACAGCCTACCATTGGGTATAAACCTACCGACGGATGAATTCGTGAATACTCGTGAATACTTTGTTTTTGATTTTCTTTCTAAACTGAATCTAAGTACCTGTAGGTGGAGATTGTATTACTAAAGTTGTTTTAAAATATCTATTAAATCATTCTTAAAATATTTCTTTATCTTCCTAAAGTGAGAAGTTTAGCCTTTCGAGACTTGTAAATATTTAAACTGTTAACTTATTAAATCTATTATTTTGAAAGATTAAATGCACGAAAGGCTATTAATGTCGCTTAAGGAAAAAGAGGAATTTTTCCATCTAGAACTAGTCAAACATGGTGTGGAATACCACAAAGCAGCAGAAGTTGCCAGGATGATAGTCTCTGGAAAACCTGATGAACTTTTAACTGATAAAGAGAGACAGCTTGCTACGGAAGTTTGCAGAAAATGGTTAAGACAGCGCCAACGCTTGGCTTTAATATACGGACAATAGACTTTACATGGTGCTTTGGTGCTATTGTTTTAGATAACAGGAGTATAAACCAATGCCCGACATTGAGCGCGTGGGTGATTTGGAGATTGACCAAGACCTAGATATTCAGCGTCGCAACTGGGCAGTGGAGCGAGTTGGCTGGGGGATACTAGCGTTTGTGGCGTTGGCGGCACTGGTGGGGCTGTTCGGATCGGGAATGCTGAGCAATGCAACAGTCGGCAGCAAGAAAGCACCACTTTGGCTGGAATACGAGCGCTTTGGGCGCTTCCAAGCACCATTAAGGTTGCGAGTTCACCTAGGACAAAGTGCGGGAGGCAATGGTAAGGTGCGTGTGTTGCTCAAGCGCGACTACCTGGAGAACTTCCAGATTCAGCAAGTGACTCCGCAGCCCCAAAGTGTAGAAGCTGGAGCGAAACAGTTGACCTATGTTTTCCAGGTAACTGAGCCAAACCAACCAACGGCAGTAACATTCTACTTGCAGGCAGAACAAGTTGGTTTGCTATCCGCACAAGTGGGTCTACCTGGAAAGCAACCGCTTCACTTCAGCCAGTTTATCTACCCATAGCGACGACACAGTTATCAGCGCTTTATAGTGAGGAGTTATATGGATTCTGTTGTACGTGCCACTGCCATCTATATGTTTATATTGTTACTCTTCCGTATTGCAGGCAGGCGGGCGCTGGCGCAGTTAACAAACTTCGACTTGGTACTGCTGTTGATTATTAGTGAGGCTACTCAGCAAGCACTATTGGGTAATGACTTCTCGCTCACAAATGCCTTCCTGGTAATTCTGACCTTGGTAGGTCTGGACATTTTGATGTCGCTGTGGAAGAGGCGATCGCCCCAGATAAACAAGTTGATTGACGGTGTACCAATGATTCTTGTTGAGGATGGGCGATCGCTCAAAGACCGTATGCACAAGGCGCGGCTCCAGGAAGAAGACATCTTGATGGTTGCACGCCAATTGCAAGGGCTGGAGAGAATGGATCAAATTAAATACGCGGTGCTTGAACGCAGCGGCGGGATTTCGATTATTCCAAAACAGGAAAGTTAAACTTTTTATCTAGTGAAATATTATTTTGCATTTGGCTTATATTTCTAGTATTCGCAAAAACTTGTCAAATATTTAGAAAAATTGATTTTTTTTTAGGTATTCTTACAGTTGTTAATATCTAAAAAAGATTTCTGCTAAATTTTTAGTGTTATAAAAATTTGCACCTTAAAGTACCGAGGAAAGAGCGAGGTTCCATCGCCAATAGACTGCGGGGATAAGTTCACCGTGCCGATTGACGTGTACCAGCAGTCATTTTCACCCAAGTGTTATATTTAATACCAAAACTTGAACATGACTAAAAGAGCAACCAAGATAGTGTTTTCTGCTTTGGGAGTAACAGGAATTAGTCTTTTGTCTTCTGTGACACCAGCAAGCGCCACCATTTTGGTGGAACCCCTCGTAACGACACAGAATGAAGACATACTAAGAACGAGAAACCCAAGAGCGCTTGGACCAGAAATAGAACCTGGGCTAGTCATAGAATATGGTGTCCCAGATGTAGCGAACAACCTCTTAAACGCTACTGGGCGAGATATAGGAAGCTTGGTTTTTGAATTAGAAACGCTGTCGTATACTAATCCAAATTCCACTCCACCCTTCAATAATGAGCCAGTGCAGTGGGGAGATGTCAATGGAGATGGGAAGATTGGTTTTTCTAACGTTCCTGGTCTCAATGATATTTTTACAAACGTTACCGTAACAGATAACGTCCTCACCTATAGTGGTGGTGTCATACCCAACGGAACGGTGTTTTTCAATCCATTCTCTAGTCAGCCCGATTTACGCCCAGGTCGTGGTATCATCCCACCAGCACCACCTGCACCAGCAGATCAAGATGGACCCATCCGCGTGAAAAGCTATTACACTGCTGTTCCCGAACCAACTGCCGCCTTGGGTTTACTCTTGCTTGGCGGCATAAGCTTAGCTTCAAGATTACAGCGGAAACTGAAGCAGCAAATTAATTCATAATTACCTTTTAAGTAGCTCGACATGAATAAATGTAGGATGGGAAGCGCGAAGCGTAACCCATGCTGCCCTTTGCGATTGATGCGTGAGCCTTGGCTCACGCATCCTACAAAAAATTCTGTCCGCCTACTTAGCTTGTACTGGCACAACTTCTGGGTCATCATCAAGTGACAGGAGGAATTCAATCAAATCAGTTTGGTCTTGAGTGGTAAAACCTGCCTGTTTATCCACCCAGTAATTGTGTCCACTACCGTCTGCATTGGACTTTTGCAAGTCAGGTTCAGCGCGGTTAGCTAAAACGACTTGTCTACGCAAGTTGCGGTCTACAAGTGCCCGCAGACTGGTACTCGGATCTGGTAGAATGCCATTTAACAAGGTGCCTGGTATTCCCAGCTGGTCAGGATTAACAATCTCATAACCATTTTCATCCACTTTCAACGCTTGTGGTCCTGCTGCGGCACCGCCATCATGCAGATACGGTGCGGTAACGTGAAGTCCAATCAAGCTAGGAACTTTGTAACCGCCTGCATTACCAATGGCAAAAGCAAGTTTAAAGTCTTCTTCTGATGTAATGTCTGTGGGAACCTCCAGTACAGGCGGGTTTGCTGGCAGGGGAACTGACACGTTACTAGGATATGTTTGCGGTGCCACGAAGTTGCGGGCGACGGGTGCTTGTGCCTTTGCTCGTGAAGGCTGAGATTTGATTTGCTGTTCGGCAATGACATGATTGTTAGTGAAATACCGCCCACTATGACATTCAACGCACCCAGCCTGTGTGAAAATCGCTGCCCCACGCTTCACCGCGTCTGAGTTGGTAGATTGATTTGGCGGCGGTGCTAGCGAGTTTTGAAATGCTGACATTCCATTGAGTTGTGCCGCAACTGGCATTCCCGGTGAATTTGCCATCAATCCATCAAGGATAAACGGTGAACCCTTCGGGTATCCGGGCATGACAATCACCTCGTTGATGATAGGTGTGCCAGGAGTTGGGTCATTTTTCCGGAAAAATTCTGATGGTTTAGCGCCTTGTGGCAACCTAAACATTGGATTGGCGGCATTTTGCAGAATGACGCCTAAATACGTATCTTTGTCAATGCCTAAGAGTTGCTGGCTAGCATCAGCAGTTGATGTCTGATCTGAGTTTGTCCCATGAACGTTGCTGTTGAGTGAAGTCAGTCCGTGGAACCAGCCAAGAGCAGAATTTCCACTCCAGCCGTATGGGTATGCACCCAAAGTATAGGAAGATGGATTTTGGGAGGGATTGTTGTCATTGTCGGGGGTTGAGTCAAAGTTGCCAGGAGCCCAAGTGAGCAATTGGGCATCAACAGCATCTTCTAAAGCTTTTGCATCTGGTAGACGTGCTTGCTTGTTGTCGGATTTGATGTAAGTATGTCCACCACGGCGAATTGTCAAAGGATTAACACCAGTTTGCCGGAACCATGCTGCTGAGTTACTGGCTAATGCGACAATTAAGCCTGTATCAAGGTCATTGTTGGGTGCGCCTTCGAGGATGCGTCCGGTATCTTTATCAACAGTGGCATGGCACGCCGCGCAGGTAACACCAATGCGAATTTTACCGTCGTTGATGTGGGTGATAATTCCCAATGGAACGAGGGAATTAGCGGGAACGTCGAGTCCGGTGTTGAGGATATCGCCTTCTTTGAAAGTGCGATCGCCCACCTTCATATCCCGATCCATCGTCACTTGCAGATTTGTTGTAGGCTTACCGCCAAGGGCTAATATTGCTTTCGTCAAGTTGCCGATATTCATTGGACCATCTAAGGCACCAGTGACATCAGTAAAGAAAACCTCATTCCCAAAGGTTTCTGTATAAAAAGCTTTGCGCCCGATATTTATCAAATCCTTAGTGATAGCAACCGCTCCATTATCTGGTGAAAGTTGCTGTTTACCTTCTTCTGTTTTTAGCAAACTTGCTGCTTCATCCTTACTGATAACCTTACCCAGGACATCATAGGAGCCAATCTCTTGGGCTGTAGGCTGCGTCAGGGGAGTATACGTGTTATTAATACTTGGCGTTCCTGGCAATGCAATGTCAATTTGGTATGCCCAAAACCCAATAAAGAGAATCAAGGCAAGCAGTATAATAACCCCACGCAACCGCGTGAAAGTTTGAATTAATCTAACTTTCGGCGCTTTCGAGTTATTAGCTTCGTTTTCGGTTTGCTCTGGGGAAGACAACATGATACCTATAGCAGTCCTATTTGAGTTGTAAATTGCCTGATGAGGGCAGGGAACGGGGAACAGGGAACAGGAATTTTTATAAATGATTTAGGATTGCTATATGTTGAAAATGGAGGAGATGGGGAGGTGGTGAGTCCAGCGCCGTGCGGTGAGACAGCCCTGCAGGCGGTGAGACCAGTGCTGTTCGCGTAGCGTCTCCGCTAGGAGAAGGAGGGCTTCGCCGTGAGCGCTCAGCTGCTCGGGTGAGCTCGCCGAACCCCGAACGGTTTCCCTCCGCAGGCAACTGGCGTGCCTGCTGTCTCCTTCGGAGACGCTGCGCGAACGGAGGAGCTTCGCTAACGCGTAGCGTGCCGAAGGCATACCCGAAGGGGGAGACTTTAAAATCCTCGACCACAGATAGAATCAACAACTGCGGCTGGCTGACTACTATTGCGTTCTCGACAGAGTAAAATTTGAGCCAAACGTTGCTGGTAATAGTATTGATGAGCAATCCAGCCGATAGGCGTACCAGCAATAGTACCAATAATCAGACCAGTAATCAGACTATAAACAAGATGCTTTCTTTTGATATTATTTCCTCTAACAGCAGTGTCTTGTCCTAACATAAAATTCTTCTTAGATACGAATTTTCAAATAGTTAAACAGACATAGGTAGGGCACAGCCCCACCTACAGTTCTTTGATTTCTTTGAGCAGACCCTACTCTACAGGAAGCCTCTCTCTGGGAATCAAGGAGAAGCTTCAGAGCAAGCGTCTAGAGAACTTAGAATTTTTTAAACCGCCTGTGTCAGAAAAGACACTAATTCATCAGTGTTCAGAGCTTGGATTGAGTTCAACACAATTGTGACTTGCTCAGTAGGTGTCAATTCACTTAAAGCACCAATGAGATTGCTTCCTTGTCTTTGTGCTAACAGATACCAGAAAGCTATCCTAGCTTCAGCGCTCAATGAGCTATACTCATGAGCAGGAATTGTAGTTCCGCCGCCAGTAACAAGTTCACCCAGCGCCTTGCTTGGGTTTGGATCGAGGACCGTTGCATCTTGGTCATTTTTTTCTGCTCCTAGGAAGTCACGCAGAGCAGATAGCTGATTTTCTTGGGACAGTTGCTGAACTCGTGTTACCAAATTTGCAGCATCTTGTGTTGGCAAATTATTTGCAGCATCAGCGGGAACTGATTGAGCAATGTTGCGGTAGATTAACCCCAGCACTAGTAGCTGATCGTCGATAATCAAACCCTTAATCCCTCTTACAGCTTCTTGTACTGCATTGACATTTGTAGAAGTCATGAAACCTCCTAATTGGTAATAAATTTTTAGTGGCTTGGAGAAGGTTAGCAACATAAATTGAATTGCTAACATTCTTTCTGCGTATCATTCACGAAATCCTAGGATAAATTAGTAACAAATCTATTCCTAGAATGGCAACATTGCTTTATGTTGTGAAAATCTTTCTGCTAAAGCAACAAAGTAGAAATATTGACTGCTCTTGCTCATGCCTCTTCCAAGATTAAAGATTTAAGTCATAACCAAATCACTGTTAAAAGATAGAAAATTTATTTGAAAACAATATTTTTATACCTGTCTAAAGAGAGATAAAAGAGGTACGAGAAAATTAGAAAATTGAAAATTACCAAGTCAAAGGCGTGACGGCTATTATTAGGGTGCAACGACTTGAGTGAGCAACATAGATAAACACAGAGTGAATACAATGCTTGGTTGACTCTGTGCTTATCTATGATTTTTTATTTGCTATTTGGCAAAGACAATGCTACTTGAAATTCTGAAATCTTAAACTTCGGCACCTGGTTTTGGTTTAGCACCGAATGGCGCGACGTAATCGCGGAAAAGAGTAATTTGCTGCTCAAATTCAATTTGCTTAATTCTGTTGAGCAATTCTTGAGATTGGGAGGAAAGCTGATAGTCAGCAGGCATAGGAACGATAGTAGCGTTTTCCATGCCTTGAGCTAGGCGATACCAAAACAGTAGCTCGGTAGTATCGCCTATTGAGCCATACATCCGGGTATATTGATTATCTACCTTGTTAATCAAATCGCGCTGGAACTGCAACTGTTCTTCATGGGATAATTCCTTAATTTGATTGAACAAACCGTCAGCAATATCTGAAGAAACAGTGCTCGCTCCGGGCGCTGCGGGGGTAATAGATTTGCCCATTTCTTTGTAAATGAACCAAAACAAAGCTAGCTGTTCATCTACATCTAAGCCTTGCCAAGCTTGGACAATTTCGCGAATAGTTGGGTCGTTCGTTTGAGTAAATGTCATAAAAAACCCCGATTGCAATTAATAACCAACAGTAGCAAGGCTATCAAACGTGCATTTGGTGTTTAACCCCACTGAAGACAGATGTATCTAAATCAAAGAGAAGAACAATTAGAAAACGAAGAACTGATAAATTAGGCTCGGGAACTCCCAAAAGAGCTGTATTTCTTTTGTCATCAGTCATAAGAAAGGACTCAAAATCCAAACGTAAAACTTAAAAGGGCTTAAAACTTAAAAGGGCTTATTTCTTCTGGATTCTGAATTTTTGAGTGAATTGTTATACCAATTAAAAAAATAATTCTCATACATGAATTGACAGAACCCAGACCCAGAAAACACAAACCTATCCAAAATCTAAAATCCAAAATCCAAAATCGTATTAGGAGGTTGAAACATGGATAGACGTTTAGAAGGAAAAGTAGCCATTATTACAGGTGCTGGCGCTGGTATCGGGGAGGCGATCGCCCACAAATTTGCCAAAGAAGGAGCATCAGTCGTTGTTAATGGACTACCCGACGACCCAATTGAAGATGTAGTCAATGCCATTAGGCATTACAGTGGTAAAGCAGTACCCTATGCCGGAGATGTTTCACAAGAATTCCACGCTCAAAACTGCGTGCAAACGGCAATTAATGCCTATGGTAAGTTAGATATCCTGGTCAACAATGCTGGAGTTTTTCTTGCCACAGGCGAAACTCAGGACTACCCCGTTGATGTCTTTGATGATACTCTTCGCATGAACATCCGTTCTGCGTTTTTAATGACAAAATACGCACTACCACACTTACAGAAAACGCGGGGTAATATTGTCTCAGCAGGTTCTGAAGCAGGTTATAACGGCTTAGCATACAACACACCATACGGCGGCACCAAAGGCTGGATGCATTCGTTCATGCTTGGTGTAGCCGTTGAACAGGCAAAACATGGCGTCCGTGCTAACTGCGTCTGCCCTGGTGCCATTGATACTGCTTGGACGCATAAAGAAGATGGACCGATGAACGCCAAAATGGAAAAAAATCTCATCGAAGCGACACCACTGGCAAGACGCGGTACACCAGAAGAAATAGCAAACGTCTATGCGTTCATTGCTTCTGATGAAGCAAGTTATGTCACAGGTGCATTGTGGCTGGCTGATGGTGGCGTCACAACTGCTAAAGGTGCGGCTGGTTCAGATACACCATTCTGGTTACGCTCTCAACCCAAGGGCGAATTACGCCTTGATCACTCGCGTGAAGGACTGGAAAATAAGGAGACAAAGAGTCTGATGTAGGGGTAGTAGGGGGAGACAAATTAATCTCTTCATCCCCCTGATTCCTCTAAACTCTTTCAAACGTTATTATCGCCAGGCGGAGGCTCCTGAGACCAAATCCCTGAATCTGTTAGGGAACGAGCACCTCCCCCATACTCGTCTGGATCTGCATCCAGTCTCTCTATCTCTTCCTCTTGAATTCCTCCTGTGTTTCTGTCTCCATAATCTTCCGAGGACACCGGATCTAACTCCCAGCGACTGTCATCACGCTCCTCTAACATCTCGGTTATCCGAACATCCTCGTCATCGTTGATCTCCACCCCAACACCAGCTGCGATTTCTTCAACAATATCTTGATCGGGAGTGGGGACGGTGCCACCAACAGCTTCATCACCTACTGTTGCTTCTAGATCCCAACGAGCATCTATATCCCCCCCTGTGATCTCTGGGCTGGCTTCTACATTCCCCGGATCATCATATTCCTTTCTGCGATCGCCAATGTTATACCCTGGCTGCTCTTTAACACCAGTTCCGTAAGATTCGGTAACTACCTGTGGCAAATCATCCGTTTCAAGTTCACTATCACTATTTCGCTCTGCTAAATCTTTTTTTTCTGCCATAATTCTAGCCTTTACTGCATCCTCACGATAACGCTTTCTCTTTAAAGGGTAGTCTTCCTAAAGAAGTATGACTTTAGAGGTAAAAGAATTTCTTCCTTAAGAATGAAGAGAAGCTAGCCATTGCTGCCTAGTCTTGTATGTATAAATTCAGGTTATAGCCACTTCACAATTCATGTTATGAGTTCAGAAAGTAGAGGTTAAGAAATGTTTTATTATGCTAACTTCCACAATTTTAACTCATAACTTTTTTTGCTATTTCTTGTAAAACAAAGATAGGAAACAATCAATGTATCACTTTAGAAATAAAAAAGATATATCCCTTAAGATCGACGAAATAAGAGCTTTTTCAGCGTAATAATAATGGAAACATGAATTCATGGTCGAGTGATAAGGGAGTTAGGATTTATGACTTGGGGTCACAAAGTTTTTGTCAAACCCCAACTCATGACTCCTAACTATTTTCTAAAACCAGCTATAGAAAAATTAGTTACCTTTAGTTACCTTCCTAATAGCTGTAGAAATATTATAAATATTTAATCTTTTATTAAAAAAAATAAAGTACTCAATACTTCAACTTGCTCAAGCCAAGAATTTAGTGACGGAGGCAAAAAGTGAAATACGGCGAGTTTATTAAACACGTTCAAAGTGTTGGTCAGTTGAATTCTCGTGAAGAAGCAGAACGCGCAACCCGTGCCACACTAGAAGTTATCAGAGAGCGTATCGTTGGCGACGAAGCAAAAGATTTAGCATCACAGTTACCTCAGGAACTGGGCGAATATTTACGCGGGCGAGAAGGTGAAAACGGTCAACACTTTGACTTGCAAGAATTTATCAAGCGCGTTAGTGATAAAGAAGGTGTAGAGCCAACCGCAGCGATCATCCACGTCCGGTCTGTGTTTGCAGTACTGAGGAATGCTGTAACACCAGGTGAATTTGAAGATTTTCAGGCAAATTTCACAAGCGACTACGCGGAACTGTTTCCAATATCGCCAACGAGTGAAGTCCCTGCTTAGGAGCGTAGTGAGCGCTTACTACTAACCTATCTCCTGAAAAAATTGATAGATAACTGAATAATTGCATAACTGAATATTCAATTAGTAAGAGGAATTAAGAAAAGTCAATGGTAAGTAATCATACAGGTAAGAAAAAAGTTGCTATCCTGATTGAAAACTTTGTAGAGGATGCAGAGTTTCAAGTCCCTTACAACGCCTTAAAGCAAGCGGGAATGGAAGTCGTTGTCCTCGGTTCTCGTGTGAACGAAACTTATAAAGGCAAACAAGGAAAACTTTCCAAGCAACCTGATGGTACCACAACTGAAGCAATAGCTTCTGAATTTGATGCTGTAGTGATTCCTGGTGGTATGGCTCCTGACTATATGCGGCGCAACCCCAACACAGTCAGGTTTGTGCAAGAAGCAATGCAGCAAGGAAAATGGGTGGCTGCGGTTTGTCATGGACCACAAGTTTTGATTGAAGGCGATTTGCTTAAAGGCAAACAAGCTACTGGTTTCATAGCAATCCGCAAAGATATGATCAATGCGGGTGCCAATTATATAGATGAGCCTTTGGTCGTTGACGGGAATTTGATAACTTCACGTCAACCTGGAGACTTGGCAATTTTCACCACAGCTATATTGAGTCGTCTGGGTTATGGTGGCAAAGATGCAGCTTTACCAGATGAGAACAATCCAACAGCCGAATGGTGGAAAGTGGCTGATGCTTGGGGTGGTTCTACCAAGGGTGAGATTGTCAAAGCTTTGAATACAGCCCTTGCTGGTGAGCGTTATTCGCAGGAAGCGCTGGATAAGTACGCCGAGAAAGAATCAGATGCAGAAGTGAAATCTGTCTTTCAAGAGATAAATGGCGGTAAACAGCGCCACATCCAACTTTTGGAAGCGCGTCTCGATCAACTGGGTGAGAAACCTTCTTTAGCAGCAAATATCGCTAACCACTATGCGAAGGTCAAAACCGCCCTTACAGGAAGTGACGATATCTATCAGTTGCGTTCAGCCTTGGGCGATGTGCAAACCGGTATCGGCGATATAGGTAACTTAATAGCAGTAACGACCGATCCAGTATCGACTGCAATGTTCACACAAATCCACAAAGAGCTATTGACGTACGAGCAGCGACTCGTAGACCTGTATCGGGCGCGGATGGGTGCACAAGTGAAGCCTGCGAAACCGACTACAGGGGCTGCTGTGTCAATGTAAGGTCTTTGTGGGACGAACCACGTAGGCGCAAAGTAAAGAGAGGAGACGCTATCAGGAGGGGATCTTTGCGCCTTAATGGTTCGTTTTTTAAAGTAAAGGGAGAGAAAAGAACGTGGCATCAACATCGGAAAATAACCAGAATCAAGGTCAGACGGAAGCCAGTGAAACTGAGCGTTGGGCTTCATTAATTGGCGGTGGTGCAATGGTGTTAATGGGCTTAAGCCAACGCTCCCTTAGGGGGGTGTTGACGGCTGTGGCGGGTGGTGGTCTGATTTATCAGGGTGCTACAAAACAAAGCACGATCAAGCAAGCACAGCAAGCAATCACAGGCAGCGTGAGTCAAGCGATCAAAGTTGAAAAGACGGTAACGATTGATAAGCCAGCTTCGGAGCTTTACCACTTTTGGCACAACTTTGAGAATTTGCCCAATTTTATGAAGCATCTCAAGTCTGTGAAAGTGTACGACAACAAGCGTTCCCATTGGATTGCGAGTGGACCTCTGGGCGGAAGTGTGGAATGGGATGCAGATATTATTGAAGACCGAGAAAACGAATTTATCTCTTGGGCTTCAGTGGAAGGTGCAGATATTGACAACTCTGGTTTCGTTCGCTTTAAAAAAGCGCCCGGTGACCGTGGGACTGAGGTCAAGGTGGTTATGGAATATAATCCACCTGGTGGAGCGTTGACAGCTACTTTCGCTAAACTCTTCGGCGAAGAACCAGAACAGCAAATTGGTGATGAATTGCGCCGATTCAAGATGTTGATGGAAGCAGGCGAAATTGCCACAAATGAAGGTCAACCGAGAGGTGGGCAATAAGGAGATGAGGGAGATGAGGGAGATGAGGGAGATGAGGGAGATGAGGGAGATGAGG